>JAOAPF010000271.1 GCA_025462755.1 Edaphobacter sp. | reverse complement strand
GGAAGCTAAGCTCAATATAGTTTTGCGGATGTGAGTCGCAGTGTACCGCAATCCCGGCGCGAGATGATCGAGAAAAAAGTGGCTTCAGGGCGTCAGGTGATCGTTACGCTAAGATCTCGCGCAGCCTCCATCGGTTGCCTGCTTGAGGCCTGAGGGCTCAAGATCAACCTCATGAAGTTTGACCCCTATCTCAAAGTCGATCCCGGCACCATATCGCCCTTCCAGCGCAACTTTGAGGAAAGTTAGGGATGCGTTGGGCACTGAAGACTCTGAAGTAGCTGGATATTACTGCGCATTACCTACGCGGTAAAATCACTTCTGAGGTGGCCTACTCGAGACTAAACTATTGTGGGTGATTGGACGAGAGTTCGGGTTTTCAAAGTAGGTATTCAGGATTCGGAGTTTCGTAGTCAATCCACGTTCCCGAGGCTTTGCCATTCCTCGGTCATATCGGCTGGACAAATGAGATGGAGATCATTTTGAAAATTGCAAGACTCGTTGCAGAGCCTATTTGCTGTGGAGATAACCTCGCCGCCGGAATGGTCGTGGCGTCGATGACGATGTTTGCCCCGCATGCCAGAGCGCAGGTGGAATATGTTGATCCCACCATCGGCAATGTCGGCATTCTGCTCGTCCCAACTCGTCCAGCTGTGTATTTGCCTAACAGCATGGTTCGTGTATATCCGATTCGGACTGACGCACTGAAGGATCAGATCGACTCATTTCCGCTGACGATTAGCTCCCACAGGATGCACGAGCTATTCAGTATCATGCCAGGCGAAAGTAGGCCAGCGGCGTACGATCAGGAAAAGAGCACGCCGTATTATCTTTCCACGCGTTTCGACGATTCTCTTATTCAAGTAGAGTTCTCGCCAACCGAACGCTGCGGCTACTTTCGGTTCTATTTTCCCAATGGCAAAGCTTCAGTTGTGCTTGGCAACCGGTTGTCGGGCGACCTAAGAGTGCAAGACGGCGTGGTGCTTGGTGAAGAAAACTTTGACGGCATGAAGGCGTACGTGTACGGCGAATTCAGTTCGCCAATCGTCTCAAAGGTGGATCACCTCAAAAGCGGAGGACGAGTGACTGCCTCCATAAGCGATACCAAATCACTGGACTTTCGCTATGGCATCTCATTCATCAGCGCAGAGCAGGCAAAGAAAAATCTCCGGCACGAGATCCCCGCGTGGGGTTTTACCGAAGTGAAGGATGCGGGAAGGGCACGTTGGAACGAAGTTCTTGCTCAGATTACCGTGGAAGGCGGCACCGAAACGCAACGCAGGATCTTCTACACGGCCCTCTATCGCTGCTTTGAGCGAATGGTCAACATTACTGAAGACGGACGTTACTATAGCGCTTTTGATCACCAAATCCATCAGGATGCGCGTCCGTTTTATGTGGACAATTGGCTGTGGGATACGTTCCGTGCATTGGAGCCTCTGCAGACACTTCTCAACCCAGAGATGGAGGCGGACAAGATCCAGTCGTATGTTCGCATGTATCAGCAATCGGGCGTAATGCCAACGTTCGCAACTGTGGCCGGAAATTACGCATGCATGAATGGCAATCACGCCGCGCCATGGTTTGCCGACGCATGGTTCAAAGGCGTGCGGAACTTCGATTTGCCGACTGCCTATGAAGGTGTTCGCAAGCGATCGCTTGAAGTGACCATGCTTCCCTGGAGCCTCACCCCAAAGGGGCCCTTAGACGATTTTTACTTGGCGCACGGTTATATGCCGGCTTTGCGCCCCGGAGAAAGGGAAACGGTGCCCGGGGTTCACCCACTTGAGAAGCGCCAGCCCGTGCCCGTAACACTGGAAAACAGCTTTGACGATTGGAACATTGCTCAACTCGCCCGTGTTCTGCACAAGACCGACGACGAGAAGCTTTTTCTCCAGCGTGCCGCGAATTACAAAAACCTCTTCCGCGCCGAAAAAGGACTAATGTGGCCCAAAGATTCAGACGGGCACTGGATCGAACCGATGGACCCGAAGTTCGATGGCGGAATGGGGGCGCGGGACTACTACGACGAGAATAGTGGTTATACGTACACCTGGGATGTAACGCACGATTTCCAGGGCCTGATCACGTTGATGGGTGGAACCGCAAAGGCCGAGGCCAATTTGGATCAGCTGTTCCGCGAGCCGCTGGGTCGCTCAAAATATGAGTTCCAGGCGAAGCTTCCCGATTCCACGTCAATGGCCGGTCAGTTCTCCATGGGCAACGAACCAAGCCTGGCGATTCCGTATATATACAACCGACTTGGAACGCCTTGGAAGACTCAGAAGCGGATCCGTATGTTGCTCGAATCGTTTTTCACCGACACGCTGCAAGGCATTCCGGGTGATGAAGACGGAGGCGGTCTGAGCGCATTCGTGGTCTTTTCGATGATGGGCTTCTATCCCGTCACACCGGGAGTCCCAACGTACGACGTAGGCAGTCCAGTCTTTGACAAGGTCACCATCCACTTGACGAACGGGAAAGATTTTTTCATCATCGCTCGTAATAATTCCCACGACAACAAATTTGTCGAGGACATCCTTCTGAACGGACAGAAGATCAATCGAGTCTGGTTTCGCCACGCCGATATGGCCAATGGCGGCACGCTTGAATTGAGGATGGCTGATACTCCGAACACGTCACTTGGCTCTGGCGCTTCCAACCTTCCACCCGCCTCCCTGGAGATCAACTCCGAAACCTACCAGGAATAGGAGTTAGTTGCGAACTGATTGATCGCGTTTACTCACGCCAATGCTATGACCGAACATACTGCGATACCATACGCGGTTTAGCAAAAATTTTGTAATATCCGGTCCCTTCTTCTCTTCTTCAACGTTAGGTCGGGGTCAATACCTACAGGCATAGGCAAAATGTCGTACTTCGCCAGATGCTCCTTAGGAACCGCAACCCTTTGGCCGGCGTTAGCTTATTGTTCGCCTACAAAGGAGGCATGCGCCAGGAAATCGTCTGAATCGCGAGATAGATAGCGGATTGCAGCGAGTGACGGGAGGAAAAAGTACGCTCCTCCTTCAACGGTAACGAATTGAGGAATCGAATGGATCTTGTCGCGCACCCCGTCCTCGTGCGGTCGCGTGAAGGTGTCAGTTGGAGCGGCACCGGGAACCGGTTCACGGTTCCCCAGCAGTGGGTCGCTCTCGTCGGTCATAGCATCGAACTTGGTATTCATCAGCCACGCACTCTGCAGAAATTCAAACTGGCGTGCAATGTTGGCAACAAGGCAGATGAAATGGATGCCGTGCGTGCCAGCGTTCTCACTTTCAACCAGCGCCTCTTCGATCGTGACACGCGAACCATATTCGCGCCCTCGCCGCACGATGCGATGAAACCGGGTGGAGGCCTTTGCATCGCTTTGCAGATCGTTTGTGCCGAGACCCAGGATCTGCAGAAATCGCTGAAGGCCACGTACCGGAGGCGTAGGCAGGTCTGCGTTCCTTGGATTGGCCCGGCGAATGTGAGCGCCAAATGGACACCGAACGCCGTTAGGGTCAGTATCAAAGGTGAACTGGTTCTGAGCTGCAGTCTTAGATTCGATTCCTGGAATCGGCGCTTCGCTGAGTGGTCCCAGCGGACTGCCATCACGTCTGCGCCCGACCATCGCCGCTGCTAAGTCATCCGACTGTTCTGGTCCGGAGGCCGTCTGAGCGTTGACGAACTGCCAGAAGCCCTGCACGTTTTGCTTTAGCGTACGCAGAACAAGGTAACATCCATCACGTCCCAGATCCCTTGAGCTAGCAGCGCCCTCCGCGACCGGAAGGACGGAGGCATAAGGATCATCCGCAGAGACCACGGGACGATCGGTGTACCTGCCATACTCATTCGGATATCCAAGAAGCACTTCACCCAGGCTGATTAGATTCGTATAGGTAGGTTGATCATTAGTCGCGCGAAGCTTGAGTTCCCAGTCCAAGCTCGGCTGGCTTATGCCATCCTTGAAGCCGAATGGCTCGAATCCACCGAGGTCTGAAGTTCGCAGACATGCAAGAACATCGAAAGCTGCATCCCACCCCGTTCCCTTTACCGCCTCCGACCATTCTGAGAGATGGCCGGGTTGCGCATACAGAAGCACCAACACGTGGGGCATCTTTCCCGCTGTACCCCATGCCCAATGTTCTGGGTCGCTCTTGCCTATATCCCCGAGCATTCTCGATCGTCCCGGGACGCCGGACATGCCAGCGCGGAACTCGATAGAAAACCCGGCCAATGTATCTTGCGAGAGACCAAGACACTCAAGTCCCTCTCGCGTGAACCCAATCTGTAGCGCAGTCTTAGGAGGAGCTTCCTGTTCGATCGCGTTTGAGACCGGTGCAAAGCGCATCCATGCACGTGCCGCATCGGCATCCCGAATAGTCAGCAACAGAAAAGATGCTTCCGTAAGAGATCCATATCCAAAACGAACTAGACCCTGTATCTGGCTGAAATCGACCGGTGCCGTCATGCACATACCTTCCATATTCAAGGCTTGTGATTTGCGCTTCATCCTTCTAAAGCAGTGATATCCATTGCTGCACTTCCCTGTCTGTCATCGTAGCTTTGTCGATTCCCGCGCGAATCAGGCTGTTGCGATGCTTATTGGCGGCCGTCAATCCGGGATGCGCGTTATACCAAACTTCAGTGGGCAACTGATGGCGCCTCAACACCCGCTTGAACACCTGCTCGTCTTTACAGCCATCGAAAAGGAGCCATCTTGTCCTGGGATAGCCGATACCATTGCTGAAGGTGATGTTTAAACCAAAACCCACCTTGTTGATGAAGTCATCCATATAACTTTCGAGGCTGCCGTCGTAGATGCTGGAGAACAACATGCGTTGCCCCCCGTCGAAGGGAACCCAGCGGGCGAAGTGGATGGTGGAGACCCGTCCCAGTCTTCCGTGATTGTAGATATGCCGTGCGGTGTAGCCCGTGATCCACAGAAAGAAGCGTAGAGACCAGAGGCGCAACCCTCCTGGCTTAAGACTGCCGAAGACGCTGAACTGATTCGTGCTCTCGTAGTTCTCCAATCCTTGAAGCTCCGCCGCATGGGTCGCGTCGAGTGGCGGCGCGACCTCTGGATCTAGCCTCTCCCACCGCCGCAGCTGCAGCAGGAACACCGGCAGACAGAGCAGAAGTAGCGGAGACAGCACCAGCAGAATAAGAGGAACTCCGATCAGATCCAGGAGATTCCTCACACGCCAGCCCCAAGGTGTCGAACCAGGCGGCGTGAGCGTGAGCCTCCCGATCCGCTGTTGTTCCAGTACGAATTGCCTCACCGTCGCGTGTAGTTTTTGTGGCTGCATACCGCGAAGCCGGGCCACATTTTCGCTTGCAAATGCTTCGAGAGCGCGCCGCAACTCCTCCTCTTCCCTCACCTGCAGCACCGTACGTCCAACCCAATTCACATAGTCCGCGGCAGATGAGATCCGCGACGAAGCGAGCCACGTTTCAAGATTCCCTTGCACATCGAAGCCCACACAATGCGAGAAGAGTAGACGAAGCCCGTTCTGCGCTGCTCCGAGTAGCTCCTCACGGAATTTCTCTTCGTCCCCATCCACCTCGCCCATCAGAAGAAGGTAATCCGGCAGCCCGGCTACAGGGAGACCGTACACCGCGCGATCCGTCGCACCCAGATCGGTAACCACCAGCACCCTCGCAAAATGCAGATGGGGAAAACGTGCAAACGGTATCAACGAGTTCAGCGGATCGACTACACCGGGAATACGATTCATTCCAGCAAGCAGCGAACGCAAATCGTCCTCATGGCCCCGCTTGACAGGTGATGCATACATGAACGAAGCCTGCGGAGTCATGACAAATGATCCAGAACTTCATCGCCCGTGGGTTCATAATCCGGCACTGAATTCATGGACTGGCGCAGCTCCGCGAGCGCGGCGTACATCTGCCGTCGCGCCCGGCTTTGATTGCCGAGCGGACGATGCTCGGCGATGCAATGCCACGGGTTATAGCGGAGCCGGCGTGCAAATGCGAGCTGCGCCATATAGTCAGAACTCTGACGCGGCAGTCGCAGAGTGGCGACCGGAATCCGAGGTGAAAGTCGTTCAGGCCACAGGATTCCTGCATTCTCGATCGGCATCAGATGCGGATCCGTCTGGATCTGCACCCGCATCTCAAGCTCCACATCTCTTTGAGCAAGCGCAGCCGTCAACGCCTGCCGGAGATAGTCATCCGGAGGTCGCAACGGAAGTCGTGGTATGGGGGTCCGAGCATTCGAAGTGGGCCAGAAGGAGTACTCCATCGCTTGACCCTCACCCAGCAGATAAGGAACACAGCTGAAGTACGGCGCCTCCAGCGGACTCGTCTGCGTCTTGATCCACAGCCCTTGCATAATCAGGTCAAGCATGTGCGAGTGCCTCAGATTTGCAAAGTAGAAGATCTGCGCATTCTTTACGCTTTCAAGCTGCAGTTGTGCGTTCGCCTCCACATTCGGCGTGACAAAGGTTGGCGTGGAGATTGCCAGCATATCTTGAGTAAACTTCTCGTCGTCCATCAACTTTGGTCCATGCACGCCCATCAGCTTGACGCTGATACTCATGAATCCCACATCGTCGATATCCGGCGTAATATACGGGCCCGGTCCGGAGAAGCGTACCCATGCGGGAAAGACGCGGGGTTCGGCGAAGATGCCGCGACGCAGATTCGAAGCCAACCCCGAGTGCACAATGAACTCGCCGCGCACAATCCCGTGTGTCTTAGTATTGCCGCCTCGCTCAAAGCGACCTGGCTGCCACAGGCCACGCATCTGTTCTCGGAATGAATCGATGATCGATTGAAGATACAGCTCCTCGCCGGGTTGTATTTTTTCCTGCGCAAGTTGCAGATTTTCTCGCGTTCGTCGCGCATTCATCAGCGACGTGACAAAGCGAGCGATTGGATCACGCAGTGTGGCGTCGAAGGCCGGCCGCAGAATAGGGTCAAAGCGACGCTCGAACTGCACCAGCCTCGTCGACGTGTCCACAATCAGGTTGCGAACCGCGGAGCCCGTGTTCGCGCGCGGCACCTGCTGATCGCGGTTTAAGATACTTGAGACGGTTTCATGATTACCGCTCATACGCAGGCTCTTTCACCGTTTAGTGCGGAACTTATGGTGTGCGGAACCAACTTACCTGATTGCTTCGCGGAAGAACTGACCTTCACTTCTACCTCGTCGGAAACTCCAGTGCGAAGTGAATCGTCCGATCCTTCTCCCAATACACAAGCCCCAGGTACACGCCGGGACTAACCTCACGAATCTCATCGCGAACGTGCTTGGCAACAAGGGAAGTCTTCGAGTAGTCCAGTACGATGCACTCTTTTTGATCGAACCAGCTCGCCCCTTTGTAAACCTCAGCCACAATGGCGTTCACTCCGAACGCGGAAATCCGGTTTGTAAGCGTGCCATGCGCCGCGTCAAATGTCTTTCCCTCCCAGGCAAAGATGTTGATGACGTGGGCTATTTCGGAACTGAATGCTGTACCCGGCGCGAGGATTGCCGTCCCTCGTGCCTCACCATTCGGGATGTCACCGGCAGGACTTGCACCAAACAGATTGTCGAGCTGGTCCTTCGGAGTCGCTAGAAGTTGGGACGCGGTATAGGCCATAAACGGGTCTCCTGTGCAGAATTGGAGAATGGGGCCGAGGCACTGATGCTGCGAAAGTGTATCCAACTATTACCGCACTGCGAAATTTTGTCAATCCAGGAAGCTGTGGCACTAATCAGGTTTGGCTAAGGGGGCGCCGCCCAATGGTCGCACATCCCCGCATCCGCGTCATCATCCTACAGCATCCGCCAGAATGAGCTCAGCGGCCTTCTCGCCTATCATGTAGACCGCGCATACGGGGAAGAATCCCGGAATGCGCGGAAATACCGATGCATCCGCCACCCGTAGGCCGCTCGTGCCGTATACACGAAGCTTGCTATCGAGAACGCCTCCCGACTCGCGCGGCCCAATAGCGCAACTGCACGAGGCATGATGCCCCCACGCCCGAGCCCGTATGTACTCCCGAAGCTCCTCATCCGTCTGCTGCGAAGCTCCCGGCAACTCCTCTTCCGCGATCAATCCCCGCCGCCGCAGCGGTTCGCTCAGCTTGCGAGCGAAGCGTATACCCTCCACAACGGCCGCAAGGTCTTCCTCGCCATCCGGACTGCCTTCTTCGAAGTATGCGAAATCGACCTTAGGCGTGTCGCGCGGATCGCTCGACCGTAAAGTGACCCTCCCACCTCGATTGTCGGTGTGAGCCTTCAGCACCGCCCAGGACAGATAGTTGAGATTCGTAGCAAACAGATTCGAGTACCCCGGAAAATACCCCTCGAAGCGTCCGAGGAACGCCACACAAAATAGATCCGGCAACGGACGATCGGGTGTAGACGGTTTGAACATGGAAAGCACCGCTCCATTGGTTGCATACGGGCCGGTCCCCGATCTCTTCCACTCAGCAAACTGTGGGTCCGTCGTATCAAACTGAGCACCGTTGAAGATCTCCCAACGATCGAAGTTCATCCGTTGAACGACACTGATCTCGTAGCGATCCTGAAGATTTCGTCCGACGCCGGGAAGCTCGACTCTCACCTCGATACCGTGTTGCTCCATCTCTTCGCGTGGCCCAATCCCTGAAAGCAGAAGCAGCTGCGGCGTGTTGAAAGCTCCCCCTGCCAATATCACCTCGCGCGATGCAAAGATCTGTTTGAGTTCGCCGCGACCATCGCTGGGCTGCGCATGCGCGCGATAGAGTCGTTCCCCTCGTAGATACTCCACACCTATAGCGCGATTGTCATCGTCGAATAGAACTTTTGTAGCCAGCGCATTCAATTCGACGCGAAGGCGATTGGGATACTTTTCAGCGACATCCAGGATGCGTTCGCGAGAGCCCACTCGGATGTGATCGCGCGTGGTGAGTGGAATATAACGAATGCCGAAGGCGTTTTCGCTTACCGTGCGCCAGTCGTTCGGATCAAGCAACCCCTCGTTGAGCCAGCGCAATCGATCCGGAACGTCCCCGATATCCGCAACCGCCGCGACCGCAGATTCGACGATCGTCTCGACCAGATCAAAATTTCCTGGCAAAAGCTTGGGAATCGATTTTTCTGTGGTCAGCCATCCCTCAAATCCATGGCGGCTGGGATTGAATCCAAACTTAGCCGCCAAACGATCGCCTTCGCGATGATGGCAGTCTTCCATTCGTTCGAAGTGAGCTCGCATCCGGTCGGCTCTCCAGCTCTCATCGCCAGTAAGCTCAGCAATGCCATCCCAGTCCGCATTATGCGGATACATCAGGATCATCGCGTTATGGGCTGTGCACCCGCCCAGCGCTCCGGCTCGAGGATAGAGGACACCTTCAACCCGCCGTCCTTGAAAAGTTTCGCAGTAATGCGGATCGCGCTTCTGCTGTTCTTCGCTCTTGTAGTGCCGCACGAAGTAGTCCCAACGCAGCGCTTCGTTCTCAGAGGCGAAGGCATGAAAGCATGGAACCTGATAGTCCGCTGGCAGCCGGTTGGTCGTCCCGCTTACGGCGTCTCCGCCCGATAGCTGACACGGATCGCCCCCAGCCTCCAGAAGAATGACCGAGTGGCCTGCCTCAGCAAGACGAGCCGCAACCGTTCCCCCACCTGCGCCGGATCCGACGACGATGTACTCGCAATCCGGCGGCGTGGCTGCGGTTGAAGTCATCTACAAAAACTCCCGATAGCTTCCGGTTATGTCGCGGCGCGCGCGTCAGCATTCCTGCGTCTCGTAAATTTCCGCGACACGCTGCCTTTGTATCACATGAGCTTGAGCGTCAGAGGAGACGTTCCCATGCTCCGGCGGAATCAGGTCCGTTCGAAGCTCAGCAAAGCGTCTTCGAAGTTCTTGAACGGTGCTGCGCAAAAGTGCTAGAATTGGCCACTCAAAACGCCACTTCCCATTGCGTGTTCAACACGTGGACTCCAACGAGCGTTGAAGTAGAACAGCTACCGGTCCTCTCCCAGAAAAGCACCTGCTGCAAGCTAGCCATAGACCATCTCGGGCCCATCTCTGAATCGACGAGGACGGAGTCATGAAGACGCGCAATCGGCTCGTTTCATCTGTGTACTGCGGAACGCTCGCCGCTCTTCTCGCACTGACTGCATGCCGTCATTCCCTGGAGGCCGGGCATATCGAGGACGAGGCAACGAGGGCAAATCGGTCTCCGGTCTCCTTTCCTGCTGCAGATGAAGATTACTTTCACGACATGGACGGCGCAATCTCACTAACCGGCGACGAGATCAAAGGCCGTAACATGTGGATCGTGTGGACGGGAGGCGATGACAAGCTCTGGGACACACTAGGCACAACCAGTCTTGGCACACTCGACTTTCTCAAGACAATCTCCTCTGGACCCGGCCTCAAGGCCTCGCGCTCCAATCGCTGGCACTATCTCGGACTTGTCAATGAACCGTGCTACAAGCAGGCTACTGGTCCGGACCCCAACCGCTTTGGCCTCTGGCTTGATTCGCGCGACCCTGCATGCGGTCCGGAGCCATTCGAAAACGAAAATAAATATCCTGGGGTGAAGATCGGCGCGCGCGGTAACAATCTGCCTCTCGGTTCCTACTATGGCTACGCCACCGGCGTGGTTGGCCTGCGCCTCTTCCCCAATCCGGACTTTGATGAAGCCGCCCAAAAGAAGTGGGATCCCAAACGCTTCTACAACGATCCGAGTTATTACAACGACCGAAGCCTCGTCAAACCATATCGAGTCGGCATGTCCTGCGGATTCTGTCACGTCGGTCCGAGTCCAATCAAACCGCCGGATGATCCGGAGAACCCGAAGTGGGAGAACCTCAGCTCAAATGTAGGCGCACAGTACTTCTGGATCGAACGCATCTTCTCCTGGCAATCGGATCTGCGCAGCTTCCCCGTTCAACTCTTCCACACCTCACGCCCGGGGACCCTCGACACTTCACTCGTCTCGAGCGACAACATCAATAATCCTCGGACCATGAACGCTCTATACGGTCTTCCGGCGCGCATGGCCGTTGCGCAGCGATGGGGTCGTGAAACCCTCGCCGGCGGTGGCCTCAACAACAAGCAGCTGAACGATTACATCCACGCCGGTCCTCTCACCCAGTTCTTTCATCCACCCGACATTTCGCTGTCGCCGCGTGTTTTGAAGGATGGAGCAGACTCGGTCGGCATCCTCGGCGCTTTGAATCGGGTCTACCTCAACATCGGCTTGTTCAGTGAGGAGTGGCTGCTGCACTTCCGCGCGCTGGTAGGCGGCCAACCCGTAACCCCAATCGAAATCTCTGTCGCCAACAGGAACTCGGCATACTGGCAGGCGACGCAGATGCAGACTCCCGACATGGCGCTCTTCTTCCTCAAGAGCACCGCGCCGCACCTGCTGAAAGACGCGCCCGGTGGCGCCGCCTATCAGACCAAAGATCAATCGCAACTCAATCTAGGCAAGACTGTCTTCGCGGAACGCTGCGCTCGCTGCCACTCCAGCAAGATCCCGCAACCTGCACAGGGGCTCGATCCGACCGGCTGCTCGGGCAGAGACTACATGACCTGCTGGAACAACTACTGGAACTGGACGAAGACCGACGACTTCAAATCCAAAATGCGAGCTATTGTGCATCAGCCGGACTTTCTCTCCGATAACTATCTCTCTACAGACCAGCGCGTTCCCGTCACCCTGCTGCGGACCAACGCCTGCAGTCCACTCGCCACCAATGCAATCGGCGGAAATATTTGGGACAACTTCTCCTCGCAGACCTACAAGGACCTCCCCTCCGCGGGCTCCATCGCGGTCTACAATCCGTACACAGGTGAGCCCAGCAGCTACACCCTGCCCGCCGGGGGACGAGGGTACACACGTCCTCCGTCGCTCATCAGCGTATGGTCCACCGCTCCATTCCTGCTGAATAACAGCGTCGGAAGCTTCGATCCGAGCCCGTCCGTTCAGGCCCGTATGAGGGTCTTCCAGGACTCCATCGAGAAGATGCTCTGGCCAGAGAAGCGCGATCGCGACACGCTCATTCCGGACAAGGTACCCGGTGTCATCGACCGCACCACCGAGACCAGCTACATCACCATTCCTGCAGGCTTCCTTCCCGTCAG
>JAOAPF010000456.1 GCA_025462755.1 Edaphobacter sp. | reverse complement strand
TCGCCATAGCCTCAGCGGCGACGAGGCCAAATCCTTCGAGGGCCATGCTTGGCACCACATTGATATCGGCCGAGTAGAAGAGGTGCGGCAGAGCGTCTTCCGTTACGAAGCCCAGGAAGTGAACATTGCGTCTAAGACCTAGCCGCTCCACCTGTGCTTGTAGGGATGTTCTAAGTGGGCCCTGGCCCGCGATGCAGAGAAGAACGTCTGGGATAGCAGCGGCTATCGATCTCATGGCATCGATTAGCGATGCCAATCCCATTCGATTTACAAGCCGGCGCACGGTAACGAGGATAGGGCGATCCGAAGGAAGGTCCATCGCGGCCTTCGAGTGAGACCGGGGAGTTGTCAGGGCAAAGCGCTTTATATTTACCGAGCCAGGAACCAGTCTTATCCGGCCCGGATCGACTCCGTATCGGGACGTGACGAGTTCTCCAAATGCGTTGGACAAGACAATAACTCGATGTGCGCGTCTGTACACGACTCCTTCCAGATATGACTTGGCGGCAACAGCGGTGTTTCCTGCGCCTTCCTGTGATGATTCCTCCGACCATGGGCCGTGGAAGTGGGAGACGATCCTGGTGCGTTTCAGCAGATCCATTCCCGGGGCAGAATACATTGCGAAGTGGGACGCAAAGATATCGGGTTTGAACTGGTCGATTGCTGTTCGGATCGAGGTGCGAGCTCCATGCAGCCTTCTGAGGAGGCTGGCCTGAGCAGGGGCGAAGGATTCGACTGCTCCATCATTGCCGGCCGTGGCGTTCGGGGGATTGGCAACGATGCCTCTAAAGCCGAAACCGGCTCCCGGAAGATGCGTCATCAGTTCTGAGATTACGCGGCCCGCGCCGCCCCGGTCGCACTCTATGCCGATGTGTAATGACACGGGATGCTGTGTCTGGTGCGGTAAGTCCGGTACTATCTGCATCGCGAGTCTCCGTCTGGATAAGAAGGGGTTATAGGAGCTCGGTTAGACGAGGACTTCGATCGAGGGGGAAAGCTGCTGTTCCATGACGCTATAAAAGATGCGTAGATACTGGTCTGCCATGGTCGACCATTGCATCTCGTGTGCGCGGCTTCGTCCAGCGGCTCCCATCCATTTACGTGCGGTGGGATCGGATGCGAGAGATTTCATGCATGCCGCGAGACCTTCGACATCATTTGGGTCGTTCAAGATGAGTCCTCCGTCACCGAGGAACTCTCCGGCACCGAAGGTTCCTGAGACGATGCTGGATAGGCCGGAGGCCATAGCCTCAAGCAGCACAAGAGGGTGTGCTTCATAGCGGGAAGGGAAGACGAACATATCGACGGACCGCATCAGCAGCGGCATTGCGGTGACCTGATCGAGAAAGCGGACTCGCTGGTACACTCCTAACTCGAATGCCATGGCGGGATATGGGCTGCGTTCTACAGCGCCTGCTACAACGAGAAAGAGATCTGGAACCTCTCGGAGGGCGCGAAGCACAGTATCCAGGTTTTTTCGTGGGGTTCGAATATCACCCACGAAGAGCGCGATGGGGACACCGGAGGGAAGACCGAAGTGCGCCCGGTTCGCTTCTCCCGGATAGAACTGCTCCGTGTCCACGCCATTCCAAACTACCTCAATGTTCTGCTCTGGAACTCCAATGTGTACAAGCTCGCGAACCAACGGTCGGGCGACGGCGATAACTCGTTTGGCGCGAAGGAAAGCACTCTTCTCCCAACGAGTGTTCAGGACGGTATACAGGCGCTGATATAGGGAGTAGGGGCGGAAAGTTTTGAACGGATACCAAGGACTTTTTCCCCAGGCTGCGTGAACAAAATGCGCCGCGACCACATCGCAGGGCTCCCAGGTTACAAAGCCGTTGGCCTGGACAATATCCAATTCATGACGGTGCGCCCTGAGCCATCTCGCACTGCTTCTTGCGTATACAAGATTCCTGAGCAGTTCCGTGGGCAGCCGCTCGTTTCCTATCTTCACGAATCGGCAGAGAGGATGCGAGCTAAGCTCTTCCGCGCAGGCAGAGGCCAAGATAGTCACGTGGATGCCACACTGAAGCGCTGCGTTTGCGACCTCGAAGTTAACGCGACCTTGGCCATCATTGCGCTGGAAGCGATGCGATAGGATAGCGAGCCTTATGGGACGCGATTGGAGGTCCATTGCTTTGGCCTTTCTGGATCTTTCTTCCGGGTTGAAGGATTTCGCACTGTGGTGCAGGAACAGCTATGTTATGCGGCGACGATTTGCGGTCTAAGTTCTACGTAAGGCCGACCTATCGCAGAGTGATAGGCCTGCATGAGGCTGTCGCGCATGCGTTCGGTACTAAAGCGTCTTTCTACTTCACAGCGTCCGAGATTGCCAACAGCGACAGACGCCACGGGGTCTCTCAACAGCCGAAGAACGAGATCGGCGGCGAGATCGGCTCGATTCTGCGGATAAAGCCATTCCGTGAAGCTATCGGACATGATGTCCCGGGTCCCGGTGACATCCGAAGCTACAACGGGCCGCGTCATCGCGAGCGCTTCGGCCGTCACATAGCCAAAGCTTTCGAATCTTGATGTACTCAGAAGCACGTCTGCGGCGGCGATGTAGGTGCGGACATCATGCTGCCATGGAACCAGGCGGACAACGTGCTCCATGTTTGCTGCCCTCGCCTGGTTGTGAAACTCTCGTTCACCTTCTCCGGAGCCGACCCAGATGGCTCTGACATCTGGCTGCTGATCATAGACATTCTTAATGATCTTGAGGAAAGAGACGGGATCCTTCTGCGTAGTGAGCCGGCCTATGGCAAGTACGAGGGGAGTTGAGCCAAAGCCTAAGACCTGGCGAGCGACATCCCGCGACATAGGTTGGAAGTACCCGGAGTCGACCGAGGGATAGACCAGACTGACGGAACTCTCACGTGCGAGAGAAAAATTGATGATCTCTTGGCGTTCGCTATCAGATACAGCGACAAACCTGTCTGTGGACTTTGAGAGCAGCTTCTCAATCTTCAGATATATGCTCCCGAGAGGTGCTGCAAGGGCGTGTGGACTGTACACGCGAGCGGGACGGTTACGTTGAAGGAAAGCAGCTACGCGGCCGAGTGCGCCGGCCTTGGAACTGTGGCAATGGATGATATCCGGTGCGAAGTGGGCGATGACCTGGCGTAGTCGAAGACACGCCTGTAAATCGTGTAAGGGCTCAACTTGCCGTGTCATGCCAACGGGATAGCTGCTCCAGCCCAGACTCGAGATGCACTCCAGAAAAGGCTTCAGTCGAGAGTCAGCGCGTGCCGTTCCGTATGCGAATCCAGAGACTAGGTTGAGGCCCTCCATCGCTTCCACGATGTTCTCCATATATCGGAGAGTGCCGCCCAGTGTTGCCTCCAGCACGTGAAGTACTCTGAGCGGGTTTGATATGGCGGAAGAGCTGTGATTATTGGACACTCTGTACCTCCAACGGAGAAACAACGATTTTGTCTTTCGTTCGCTCGGGTGCAAGCACCTTTCGATAAATCCCTTCCAGGGAACACAGGTGAGCTTCGAGAGAGGAATAGTCGCTGGACCAGAAGTGATCGTAAGCTGCGCGACCGAGTACACGAACAAGATCCGCATCCTGCAACTGCTTCATCTTGGCTCGAAGATCGGCTTCGTCGCCGCTTCGGAAATGGAGACCCGTAACACCATCCAAGACCACCTCACGCGCAGCGCTCGTGTCCGGAACGAGAGAGGGTATTCCGTGGGCGGCAGCCTCAAGGACGACGAGACCGAGGGTTTCATACCACAGTGACGGAAAGATTAGCGCCCGTGCGGTCCGGAGGTACTTAACGCTGGTGGCATGATCCACCCAGCCCGTGATGCGCGCCTCAGGGTATGCAGCGCGAATCTGCTCAGCGAGAGGGCCCGAGCCTACAAAGATCAAAGGTATATTCTCTGCGGCGGCTGACCTGGCAGCGAGAAGTACGCCCTTTTCTCTGACGAGTCGGCCGAGATAGACGAATGTGTCATGAGCTTCCGGATGGGCAGGAGGAGAATGACTGCTCTCGATGTAGACCGGAAGATTATGAATCGTGCAAGCCGGGGCAAGATAGTGCTGCATAACTTCGGCTGCCAACTTGGAGTGAACAATTACGTGCTTAATACCAGCCGGAGCATGGCCAATCTGCTGCTGGATGAACTGCCTTCCGACGCGCCAAAGATTCTGGGTGTAATTGCGTGTGTCACAGTTCGCCAGGAGGCAACCTGGGCTCAAAGGACGGAGATGGCAGATCTGCTGGCGAGGGTGGTTGAAGAAGGTTGCGGTGGGGCAAGCAAGCGAGAAATCGTGCAGTGTGCAGATGACGGGAATGTCCGAGGTGAGAGCTGCTCTGACAATGCTGGCGGAGAGCGCCCGGGTCCAGACGTGTAGATGAATGATCGTATTGGCCCGGTCAAGATCGCCGAATAACTGACCGACAATGCGCGCAGCCTTTGTATTCCACCAGCCCTGGATGAAGGCTTCTAATTGATTCGGATTGGAGAGGAGGTCGTGCTGCTGAGAGCAAACGATAGTGATATTGGAATGGATAAGTTCCTCTGCGATGGGTTGCACAGCACAGACGAAGTAGATACAGTGACCTCGATCCGCAAGGCCGACCGCCTCCTGAATAGCAACCTTCGCAGCTCCCCCGTTCACATGTGCATTGTCGTTAACAACGATGACATTCACAGAGAAGTACTCCTTTGCGCGTTGTACTGAGCTATCCAGGGAAGATATTCCAGGAAGCAAAGGCGAACATAATTTTGTCTATAGAACTGCTTTGATCTGGGTATAGATGATGAAGCGCTTCAAATCTGAAGTGGGTATAGCTCCATAGATACCGTCAAAGTTAGTCCGCAGCAAGCATAATCACTAGCGTGTGTGCTATCGCCGATATTTTCATCAGCCGTGCATTGCAATGAGAGATCAGGTGGTATCGCACGGTTCTGCGAAGAAGTAGATCTACACTCGCCGCTGAAGAATATTGTGGGCAGTAGCCGATACCTTATTCATTGGTAGATGGTACTTGTAGGTCATATCAGTACTGTCCACGCAAGGTTGCATTCAGAGACTGCTAGAGATTGAGCTCTAGCTCTGTGACTGAGGAGTTACTCCTGCTCGATCCCCGGATGCAACGTACTTAGGGGAGCAGGTAGGCAATACGCAAGGAGGTAAGCGTGGCCCTGCAATCGGAAGTGGAGAGAGCTTATGTAGCCCAGGCAACCCGTCCGCGGATCGCAGCGGAGACCGTTGCCCATCCTGACAACTCTGTACTGGCACTAGCGGTGCCGATTACAATTGCGACGGACTGGCTGGCAATTGTGGCGGGTGGAGTAGGAAGTCTGCTGGTATGGCGTGTCTGCGGCCTGTCGGGAAGTCCCAGTTGCACGTCTCAACTGATCTCGTTCTCCGTACTGTATGGGATTGGGTTTGCACTGCTTGGAACGAGTGAGAACCTCTATAGAAATACGCATAGTTTGTTGCGGGTGTTGGAGAGCGCCGCTGTTCTGCGCGTCTCAGTGTTTTCTCTTGTGCTTGCTTATTTAAGTATTTGGGTCACTATGCATGCACAGGGAAACCCGCTTCTTCTTTGTAGCTGGCTGTTAGCTACGCTGATTATCCTGCTGTTGAGACAGGTTACCCGCCCGCTGATCTCGCGGTACGGCGTGGCAGAGGTAAGGAAGCGACGGGCGCTCATCCTGGGGTCGGGATCGGAGGCTCGCAGAATATTTTCGTATCTCCTCCACTCCCCGGATCAGGAACTTCGTCCAATCGGCTTCGTTGATGAGCAGAGTCCGGAGGGGGACCGCGTGATCTATAGCCATGGTTATCACTTCAAAGAACATGCACCGGTTTACTGCGGGCCCTTGGACGAGAGGCTTTTGGCACGGCTCGAGGTCTCGGATATTTTGTTGGCGGATCCACATATGGGGGCCGGTCGACGTGCGGAGATTGCGGCGCTTGCGTCAATGAACGGTATCCAGATCTCGGATGTTGGATTGATGCATCCGGGCGGACACCGTGGGCCTTCCTTCGTTCAATATATGGATGGGCTCGTCGTGCGATCCTTCTTCCGAGGCAAGGCGGCTAGCCTTTCAGCCTACGAGTTGTTGAAGCGCGTGATCGACTTTGTGTTGGCCTCGTGCATCGTGGTTCTGACCTTGCCGCTGTGGGTTGCGATTGCCATCTGGATCAAGTCGAGCTCTACAGGGCCAGTGTTCTTCAAGCAGGAGCGGATAGGGCGGCATGGAAGGCCGTTCGCGATGTACAAATTCCGAAGCATGTACACTACGGCTCCGAAGTATGGGCGCTCGCCGGAAGATAGTCGTGATCCACGCATTACACCCGCAGGCCGATTTCTGCGAAAGACAAGTCTGGATGAGTTGCCGCAGCTGCTGAACGTCCTAGAAGGAGAGATGGCACTGGTGGGGCCGAGGCCCGAGATGCCATACATTGTGGATCAATACACGTCATATGAGGCGCAGCGTCTTAGTGTATTGCCAGGCATTACCGGATTCTGGCAGCTGAGTGCTGATCGCAAGTTCGTCATTCACGAGAGTCTGGAGTATGACCTCTACTACATTGAACACCGTGGCGTATTTCTAGATCTTGCCGTGATGCTGCATACGCTCATCTTTGCGATGAAGGGTATATGAGCCACCTTAGCTCGCGTGCAATCCAAGTACGCGATTTTCTGTCCAACAGCGAGAGGGCGCGCCAGCAAAGGGATTAAGTCGTGCAAAGGCAGAAGGCAGGGCGCGGCTCCGGTGCAGGCCAGGTGCGATCGGAGGGCCACGGTAGAGGATGACTACACGTCTGAGAGAAGATCAGACATGGACATGCCGAAGCCGATTGCGATGACCTCCAGCAAAGGAAGGGAGATCGCTTTTTTACCACGTTCTACGTCGCTGATGAAGCTCCGGTCAATTCCGAACTCGATGGACATCTCCAGCTGCGTCATACCCCGAGCCTTCCGGAGTGTACGCAGACGAATGCCGAATCGATCGGTAATATAGGTTGAAGATGCGCGTTCCGCGGAAAGCCATGAGGTGGAATTCTGCGGAAGTGGAGCGATGGGCGGTGCAGGGTTTGGGGTCTGAAAAGGGACAGGGAAGGGACGGTTTAAATACATGGCAGACCTCGTGCAAACTTGAGCATGTTTAAGTGTGGAGTAAATCCACAGGAAGAACCATGTTTCGTCTGGCGGGGCTTGTCGATCATCCCTCGTTCGGAGATTTAAGTGCATCAACAAGATGGGAAATTAATACATTTCACTCACGACAGCAGCATGCAGGTGGTCTTGTGTCGCCGTTAGACGTCTTCTCCTTCGGACAGTTGCTACTTTACTTTTGGAGAGTCCTGCGGCCCAGAAAAAATTCGAGTAACTGTGAATTCATAGACACTTTTACTTCTACGTTGCCTGAAGATGGAGGCCCGTGCATACGTGAGACTGGGGTAAAAAGTCCGAGTAGATTGTTTATAGCACATAATTGTCAAGGAAGTGTGAATATTCTTCCTAAGTAAGTTTGGAATTTAGGGTGACCTACCCCGTAAATCTCTCCAATTGAAGCTGAGCCTCTCGCGAATGGCCCGCAAGTCAAAGTAAGCCAAATCAGTTGGAGCCGGGTTCCCAGTTGACGGCACCCACCGCCATTTCGTCTTCTGATCACCCGCTTCTGTGACTATACTTTTCGGAAAATATCGAAACCTCTGCATTGAGTGGGGCTGATGATCTGTAGTAGGCCCTGCAGGACAAGGTCAATACGGTTGCTCGATAGACTGCATCAGTCGATCCATTCTTTCTTCCTGCCGTTCAATGGATTCCAATAGTTTGAACTGTGTTCGGCAACGATGGAGGTTGTGTTCCCCGCGACTCACTTTGTAATAAGCGTCGCCCTCCAAATAGTCCGTCAGGAATCGAATGCCCTGCTCAAACGTCATCAATTTGCCGGAGAAGACAAGGTGTTGCCTTTCGGCCTTCGTTAGGAAATCACCGGCCGAAGCGAGATAACCGCGCACGAGCGCCTCAAACATCGAGAACTGCATAGTCACCTTGCTCAGATCTTGCTCGTCTTCCTGCGCCGGGCTTGTGGCCGTCCGCACCATATCGCCGAAATCGTGAAGTGCTAATCCCGGCATCACCGTGTCGAGGTCAATGACGCAGATGCCCTCACCAGTGACATCATCGAGCATGACATTATTGAATTTGGTGTCGTTGTGGGTGATGCGCTCCGGCAGGTTTGCATTAATCAGGACGCTTGTGATGGATCGATGTGCAAAGGCGACTTCAATCTCTGGTCTTGCCAGAATTGCGCGACCGGCAACATCGGAGGCGATCGCTTGCTCCAATGCGACGAACCGTTTCGGCGTATGGTGGAAGTCTTTGATCGTATTGTGCAATCGAGGCGCCGGCAGCTCGACGAGGAGCTTCTGGAATCGTCCAAACGCCTTGGCCGCTTGAAACGCTTGATCTGTGGATTCAACGGCATCCAACGCGTGTGCGTTCTCGATGAAGCTGTACATGCGCCAATAGTTACCATCTGCATCTACGTGCCAGACCGGCCCATCGCAAGCCGGAATAAGTGTAAGTACCAGCCGGCTGCGGTCCGGTTCACCTGAAACCTTGGCTGCCAGATGAGAGGTCACCCGCTGGATATTTTCCATCAGGGCGATGGGGTTCTTGAAGATGCTGTGATTGATACGCTGCAGAATGTAGCGGACGGGCATGCCTGCCTGCCGGAAGGTCACGCAATACGAGTCGTTGATGTGGCCGCTGCCGTGGGTTGTTGCACCCGCAAATTCACCGCTGATTTGAAACTGGCACGCTGTGGCGCTGACATCGTGCTCTTTGCTCATGTCCAAAGCCTATCTGGATAATCACCGCGGTCGATGAGGCGGCGAATGGTTTCAACGACGCGTGGGTGATCCTCGCGGTAGGTGACGCCCGCCCATGAATCATTCGTGCGCAGGACCTTGACCCGCGCCTGGCCGGCTAAAACCAGCTCATTCACTGTGCTGGGAAGATAGCTTTCTGCCCGGAAATCCAAGCAGCCTGATCTGAGAAACTTCTGAAAGTGTTCTCTAAATTGTCCAAACACCCGGGGAGTAAATCCCCACATGTTCATCGAAACCACCTCGTCACCTGAAAGCATCGTTATCCGGCCTGTCGAATCCATGTTCCTGATGTCCATTCCGTCACGTGCGATGTTTGTCAGCTCGACGATACTTTGAAGGAAGTCGTTGTCATCTACTCGGCAACCGCCACGCGACACCGCGCCAAACTCAGAGAGCGTATTGCGCAGAATAAATCCCACCATCGCGTAGTCCGCGGTTCCACTCTGCAGATGTTGCGCCAACATGCGATAGCCCTCTGCTCCGTAAAAGTCGTCCGCGTTGATAACCGCAAACGGCTCGCTGATCGCATCAGTGGCCATCAGAACTGCGTGCAACGTGCCCCATGGCCTGGTGCGGCCGGCCGGGACGGAAAATCCCTGCGGAAGTCTATCGAGTTCCTGAAAGACGTATTCAACCGCGATATGTTTTTCAAACCGTGCACCAACGGCGTGCTTGAACGCCTGCTCAATTTCCTTGCGGATAACGAACACAACCTTGCCGAATCCGGCGCGCAGTGCGTCGTAGATCGAATAGTCGATGATAGTTTCGCCACCGGGGCCGACTGAACCAATCTGCTTGAGGCCGCCGTAGCGGTTGCCCATGCCGGCGGCCAGAACGAGTAGAGCTGGAGATGTCGGCAGTTTCATCATCTGGTTATCGCGGCCTTACATCGAGCGTGAGTACTTCGAACGGAGCGAGATGAAACTCATGCACCTGTTGTGCGCGAAGCACAATGGCGGGACGGCTTGCATCCTCTTTCCACGGGCTCCTTGCTAAGTACTTCTGCGCCGCGCCTGATGGCAGTTCGAATACATCCTGCAGCTTCACGCGAATTGTCTTCGCCTGATCGCTGGGATTGCGTAGCACGAGAATGCCTTTAGCTGGCGTCCATGATCCCCATCCATACACCTCCAGCCACACGGGATCCCCGCCGATCCAATGCGTATCTTTTAATACCTCGGCGTTGGCCCGCGACCACTTCGCCGCCTCGGCAAGGTCATCCCAATTGAAGTCACTCAGCAACGACGGCGTTATATACATCTCCTGGAGCTGCGTGCCAGTGCCAAAGTACGATCGAATCTCGTTGCGGAAGTCGTTTCCAGGATCCTCGTCCAGTTGCTTGCGGTGCTTCGCATAAATCATGCCATGAAGCATGAGAGAGTTGAGCGGGAACAGCGGACCATTTTGTACGATCCCGCGATATGTCTGTGCATCGCGATAAGTGATCCACCGTTCACGGAACATTCCGACGCCAGCCGCGCCGTCATCCTCGCCGCCTCGCCAAATCGAGTCTGCATGGATCAGCCAGAAGGGTGAAGGCCAAGTCCCGGTGGTCAGGTTGATAAAGATGTCAGGTTTGGTTGCGCGAAGCTCGCCGATAAGGTGAATTGCCGCGGCGAAGTCACTGTCGAAGCTGCTGCCGGGGAAGACGGAGTCAACGTTTCCTGTGCCATCAAACTTGAACTGATTCACGCCATACTTGTGAATCATGTCCATGCAGACATCGCGGAAGGCGGCGTAGTACTTCGGACCGGAAAGAGCGTATCCGTTCTTGACGATCTCGTATCCAGCGGCGTTTCCAAACTCAATCCGCTCTTTCTTCGGCGTAGAATATCCACCCCATGGCGACATCCATATGCCGGGATCGGCGCCGTACTTCTCCGCGGCCTCCTTCACCGAAGCGAAACCATTGGGAAACCCATCATTAAACTTCCAGAGAGACTTATGGTTGTCCCAACCGTCGTCAAACAGGAAAGAGTCCAGCTTCACACCGCGTTTTTGCGTCAGTTCGTGTCCGAATAAATTCACACGATCCATGACGCCGACTTCATCATAGGGCGTGAAGTAGCCGAGATCGTACCAGGAGTTGTAGTGAAGAAAAGTTCTATAGGGGTGCGCCCGCTCCCTTTCAACATACGCAAGGAAGTCGCGCCGCATCTGCCCGGCACGAGCGACACCAACTACAGAAGAGTATGTGATTGACTGGCCTGCGCGAAGGGGCAGGTCGCGGTCCATCCATGCAGTAGCTCGCTCGCCGGTGACCTTGCTCTTCGATAGGGGATGTTCAAATCCTACAAATAAATTTCCAGCAATAATGGGTGAGCCCGCTACCGATCCGCTTACGTGCGCTTCCGGAAGCGGCAGATCGACCATCTGTACACGGCTGATGGCGATGTCCTGACTGACCGCAGCGATTGTGACAAGCTGTCTAAGGTAAGATGAGCCATCAAGAAGTATGAGTGACCACACTATCCGCAAAGAGTGGTCGCTGCTCTCCAATGGAAACTTGAACTCTTCGCCATGCAGTCTGTCCGCCAAGCGGGAAGCTTCCGGCTTCGGAATCAGTTCGTGCTTTGTAGGCTGGCCAGTAAGCTTCAGACTGCTGGCATCGTAGATAGATCCATCTTTCAGCAGGATCGCAAAGGGGACAGGGACACGAAGCTCTGTGCCATGCATACGGTCGGTGACAATCAGGCTGTTCACTTTTCCTTCTGTAACGGACCATTTCGCAGCGATCGCCTGATTCTTAAGGTAGAAGTCGTCTCCGGTCTGCGTCGCAACGACGAACCCAGCTTCCAAGCCCCGCTGAGTGCTCGACGCGAACACCGAGCCACGCAACATTGCAAGCGTTAGAACAAGACCCGCGGCTGCATTCCCGATTACCTTCCAAAGGTGCGCGTCTTCATTCATTTGGTCTCATTTGGTCTGCCATTTAGAGGTACAGCGGAATGTTAGTTTAACCCATCGGGTTAATCCTGTTCGGCGAGTCACCGGTGCCACGGGCGCGCAGGGCATTCAGGGCCAGACTCGTGCCACGGGTGCAATAGGAGCTACAGGCACGATCGGGGCTGTTACGAACTGGTCTGCGAGCGCCACTTACCAGGTTGGGCAGGTGGTGTTTTGCGCTGCCTGTTCGACCGGTGGATCGAGCTATATTTCGCTCGCGCGAACTTGAACAAGCATCCTGCGCGCGCAGGCGTCACAACCGCGTCGACTCGATCTCTCCATCACACCTATATTGGCGAGCGCTCATTGAAGGCGAATGCATCCGAAAACTTCTGGATGCAGGGTGGCTCGATTGAACTGGTTGCCAATGTATGGCGCGGTTGGGACATAGCCGCCGACCTCACCGGCGTCCATACCGGCTCGATTTGAAGCAGCAGTTTGCCTCTGTCGCTGGTGACGATCACTTTCGGTCCGAGATATCGGTGGCACTCCGATCGGCGCCTCTCGCTGTTCGACCAGGGACTTATCGGCGAGGCGAACGGCTTCGGCAGTATCTTCCCCGCAACGACGGGTTTGCAGCCTGACGCCAACGGCTTCGCCGCACAACTTAGCGGCGGCGTCGACTACAAGCTCTCAAATCGTTTCGCCATCCGAGTACTCGATGCCGGGTGGTCGCGGACCCAGCTTCCAAACAGCACCAGCAGTGTGCAAAATGCCCTTCGCCTCGGTGCCGGCATGGTGCTGCGCTTCGCGCACTAACCGTGCGGAGGCTCAGAACCAGTAGCAGCATTGTTGAGGAATACTCGATCGCAAGCCGCACCTTTCAGAAAATCAGTAGCGCCGACGTATGGTCCCCTACGCGGCGCAATTCGACAGCCGTTGACTAGAGGCTAGCTCCAATACGGTTCGCCTTGCATCAAGTTCTTCCGTAGAAAGTCTTCAGACAAATCAAGCCCGAGTCCGGGCCCGCTCGGAACCTTCAACATCCCACCGCGCACTACCGGGGGATTCGTCGCGGCCATTCCTTCAATAGAATGGCCTTCGCGTCCCAGAGCGCTCTCCGATTTGTAAAAGTTCTGAATCGACGCTGCAAAGTGGGCGTTCGCGTAGGTCAAGATCAGCGACCCGACATTGTGTAAGGCAACCGGAGTTCTGCTAAGCGCAGCGAAGTCCGCGATCTTTTTCGTTCCGGTAATGCCGCCCGCAAAAGCCAGGTCTGGATGAATGATGTCGACAACTTGATCGTCGAGAAACGGACGAAAGCCACGAACAAGCTCGAGCTTTTCGCCGGTCAGCAGCGTCAAATTCGTCGATCTCCGGAGCGCCACCCATCCTTCTGAAAAAATAGGAGGCATTGGGTCTTCAATCCACAACGGATTCATCGGTCCCACGGCCTTTGCTACGCCAATCGAACTCAGAGTGTCGAACTCACCGTGACAATGCACCGCTATGTCGATATCATCGCCCACAGCTTCACGCGCGTTCTCGTATGCAGTGCGCATGTCGCGCAGTTGACGGGTAGTCAGCGTGTTTGCGTATACCCCCGACGGCAGTCGAACTACTTCGTGCGCGTTGCATTTGAACACAGTAAATCCTTCAGGCATGCTCCGAATACGTTGAGCCCACGCACGGCATGATCCCTTATCCAGAAGGTCCACTCCGATACCGTGGGAGTACATCGCGATCTCTTCGCGAAATCCGCCGCCTAGCAGTTCCTTTACCGATCGACCCAGGATTTTGCCCGCGAGGTCCCACAACGCAATGTCGATACCGCTCACCGTGGGGATGTGAGCCATGTAGTTGTACATCATCGAACTCATCTGCTGAAAGTGAACCTCTATCTCAAGTGGATCTTTTCCAAGCAGCAGCGGTTTTATGGTCTCGATGCGCGCCCGCGCCATTGGCCCCGTTGCGCCGGCCTCGCCATAGCCGGTCAAACCGCTGTCGGTGTCGACACGAATCAGGGAATTCCCGGCAATGTTGTTGAGCGCCATCGCGGAGATGCCAGTGATTTTTATCTTCTTTGCGTGAGTCTGGGCGAGGAGGCGAAAGCGGGCCAAACTTGCGCTGACCGGCAGCATGACCGCCAGCTTAATAAAACTCCTGCGATTCCAGTTACGGTGAGACGACTCGATCACTTCCATCTCCTACATGGTCCCGCTTTTCCCGGCAGGAACGGATTGCAGTAATCAATACAGATGTACGGATTTCAAGTTGTTTCATGGCACAACTTGAAAATCGCGACTTATTCGGCGCGGCGCTAACAGCGCTATTTTCGTTGGACAGAAGATAACAGCTAGGCGGCCGTTGGGTAAACTTGCCCGGTACAAAATCGGCACGGATCGATGCTTTGCGCACGATCGGTTTGGAAAATGCGCGTAGGCCCCGCGAGGTTCGTAAACTCGACCCTTCGCTTGAGTTTGAAAACGATTCGTCTCACGTCAGGTCGCGTTTCGCTAAAGCGTTTCAAAAGAGAGATATTTTCAATTTCTTTTGACAGAACCGCATTCTGCGCCTATAAGTTTCGCGTCGATCTTTTTCACTCGCTGAGCGTTTTCAAAAAAAAAGAGGACTTCAGCGCCCGAGTTTCAAGCACTCGTTATTATTGGAGGTCATTGATCCATGTCTAGCAACAAAAAGCCTAGCAACAAAAAAGAGACATCCGCATCCGCACTGGTTGCATTATTTCTTTTGCTCTTTCTCGTTAGCACTGCAGCCATCGCGCAAGTTACGACAGGAAGCATCCTGGGCACCGTACACGACGCCACGGGAGCCGTCGTACCCAATGCCACTATCACGATCACGGACACAGCCAAAGGAACCATCTCTACCAAGCAGACCGACGCCAGCGGCGACTATAACGTCCCCTTTCTCATTCCCGGGACTTACACGGTATCGGTGGAGATGCCGGGCTTCAAACGCAGCCTTTCGAATAATGTGATTCTGGATATCGACCAGAAGGCTCGCGTGGACTTCGATCTCGAGGCCGGGGGGGCCACCGAAACCGTCCAGGTCAACACTGCTCCTCCTCTCCTTCGCCTGGATAGCTCCGAGCTTGGAGAGGTCGTCGGCAAGCAACAGGTGCAAAATCTGCCCCTCAACGGACGCAATTTTGCATCTCTCGTTTACCTTGTCCCTGGCGTTACCCCTGGACAGGCTGGCGAAAACCTCTCCGGATCGAGCTCGTTCAATCCTCGCGCGGCCTCGAACTTCAATGCATTGGGCAGCCAGGCCAACACCAACGCGTGGCTCGTCGATGGCATTGTAGACAACGAGTGGACCTTCAATACCGTGATGGTGCAACCCTCCGTGCAGTCGATTGGCGAGTTCAAGGTTCTCACGGGAGTGTACTCTGCGGACTTTGGCGGGGGCGCGGGCGTCGTCTCTGTATCGACCCGCTCTGGCGCGAATGGTATTCATGGTGAAGTCTTTGCCTACATCCGCAACAGCGCCGTCGATGCGCGTAACTACTTCTCTCGCGTGGGCTCCAGCGTGCAAAAGCCGGCCCTCCGTCGTGGCCAGTTCGGGGGCGCCATTT
>JAOAPF010000268.1 GCA_025462755.1 Edaphobacter sp. | reverse complement strand
GTCGAAGTCGGTGGTGCCGTTGATGTCGGTTGCTCCGGCTCCTTCGAGGTATTTGAAGTGGGCCTTTTCGCCTACGTGCTTGGAGCCTTCGAACATCATGTGCTCGAAGAGGTGGGCGAAGCCGGTGCGGCCGGGACGCTCGTTGAGTGGGCCGACGTGGTACCAGAGATCGACGGCTACGAGAGGCAGGCGATGGTCTTCATGCGTGAGGACGACGAGTCCGTTGGGCAGGGTGAATTTTTCGTACTTCAGCTCGGGAACCTTCAGGGGCTTGGCGGCGGGGAGATTGTCGGCGGCGCTGGCGATGGAGGCAAGGGCGAGGCTGGTGAAAAGGGCGGCGGGCTTAAGGCAGCGGAATAGGCAGCGGAATGGATTCATATCTTCTTCTCCACGGAGAACTTGCGATGCAGATAACTCGGACAAAGTGTTGGGTGATGATATCAAGGGTTTGACGCAGCCGGGCAGCGGCGGGCGTTTGTATACTTTCGTCATGCGTAGATTTGTGTTGTGGTTCGCGCTGGCCGCCTTGGCCGGTGTGTCGGCGAATGCCCAGACGGGTGTTCAGGCTGTGTCGGTTTCTTTTCCAGAGGCGCGGTCGGCGAAGGCGCTGGATGGGCGGCTGTTGTTTCTCTTGTCGAACGATCCGACGGAGGAGCCGCGGATGCAGATCGACGATACGCCGAAGAGCCAGATGGTGTTTGGCTTGACGGTGGATGGGTGGAAGCCGGGAGAGATCGTGAAGGTGGATGATTCCGCGGAGGGGTATCCGGTGCGCAAGTTGAGCGAGGTGCCGGCTGGGGACTATACGGTGCAGGCGGTGCTGGATGTGTACCAGACGTTTCACCGGGCGGATGGGAAGACGATCAAGTTGTCACCGGATCGGGGCGAGGGCAAGCACTGGAACCTTGCACCGGGAAATTTGTACAGCAAGCCGCAGAAGGTTCATGTCGGGCCGGGTGGTCCGCCAATTTCGATTTTGCTCGATCAGGTGATTCCGCCAATTGCTCCTGTGGCGGATGCAAAATATGTTCGGCATATCCGGATTCAGAGTGCGCTGCTGACGAAGTTCTGGGGGACGCCGACGTATCTGAGTGCGATTTTGTTGGTGCCGGAGGGGTTTGATGAGCATCCGCGGGCGCACTTTCCGCTGATGATCTTTCACGACCACTTTACTTCGGGGTTTGACGATTTTCGGACGACTCCGCCGGAACCGGATTTGAAGCCGAACTATTCGGAGCGATTTCATCTGGCTGGGTACAACAAGATTCAGCAGGAGGAGGCTTACAAGGAGTATCAGCAGTGGACAAGTCCTAATTTTCCGCGGGTACTGGTGATGAAGATTCAGCACGCAAATCCGTACTATGACGATTCGTATGCGGTGAACTCGGCGAACCTGGGGCCGTATGGGGATGCGATTGAGACGGAACTGATTCCGGCGGTGGAGAAGAAGTTTCGCGGCATAGGCGAGGGCTGGGCTCGGTTTATGTATGGCGGCTCGACGGGCGGGTGGGAGTCGCTCGCGGTGCAGATCTTTTATCCGGAGCATTACAACGGGGCGTTTGTGGCTTGTCCCGATCCGGTGGACTTTCATGCTTTTATGACGAGGGATTTATATAACGACGAGAATATGTTTTATCTCCAGGGCGCGAACAAGCGAGTGGAGCAGCCTGCGATGCGGGATTACCTGGGGCATACGCTGATCTCGATGCGCGACAACATTGCGTATGAAGCGGCGCTGGGGGATCATGGGCGGTCGGGGGAGCAGTTCGATATCTGGCAGGCGGTTTATTCGCCGGAGGGAGCGGATGGATATCCGCAGCCGATCTTCGATAAGGCTACGGGAGAGATTGATCATAAGGTCGCTGCGTACTGGAAGGAGCATTACGATCTTGATGCGAAGCTGCAACGGGATTGGGCGACGCTGGGGCCGAAGCTGCAGGGCAAGATTCATCTGTATGTGGGGGACGCGGATACTTATTTTCTGAATGACGCGGTTTATTTGATGGAGGATTTTTTGAAGACCACGGGCACGCCGGGGCATGGGGTTCCGTATGAGGGCGAGGTGAGGTATGGGCCTCGGGCGGAGCATTGCTGGAATGGAGATCCTACGCTTCCGAATGCGTATTCGCGGCTGCATTACAACACGATGTATCTGCCGCAGATCATGGAGCGGATTGCGAAGACGGCTCCGGCGGGGGCGGATTTGACGAGTTGGAAGTATTGAATATTGGCAGGATCGGTTCCAGAGATTGCGTATAGTTCGGACTCTCAAGAATGCGGTTCGTGCTCCGCACGAATGCCCACCTTAGCGCGATGAGACTGCGCGAAGATGGGGCACCCGGCTGATGTAAGAGCCAAAGTATTGGGGAGGATTAGGAGATATCCATTTGCGAATGACGGTTGTAACTCGATGACGAGCTGGTTGAGAAGGCGATGAGTTATACCGGGCTTCGACAGAAATCGGTGCTCATTCGTGAAGCGTTCATGGCTCTTGTTGAGCGGGGAAGCCGCTCGACGACTTGCAAGATTTGGCGGCAGCGAACCTGATTTGGCCGCAGTTCCCAGGCGGCGGAGTGCGGCTAAATAGTTTGTCAGGTCTGGCGGCGGTAGAAGAGGCCGGCGGTGAAGAAGACGATGGCCACCATGAGGGCCAGGCGGGCGTGCGGCAGGTTGCGCAGGCGAAGGCTGAGGAGAGCGTCTGCCAGCCACGCTGCGAAGCCTACGAACCAGATCCACGCCGTCTTTCGCATCATCGCCCATGCTCCAGAGAAGAGTTGCGTCCAGGTTGAACAGCCGGAGTTCGATGGCCTTGTTCTACACTACTAATAGAGACTCATCCAGGAGAAATACGTTGTCACAACGCACATTCAGCATCATTAAGCCGGACGCGGTTCAGAAGGGCCACACCGGGGCCATCCTTGCGGAGATTGAAAAGGCAGGGTTTAAGATTGTTGCCATTAAGAGGCTTTCGATTTCGAAGGCGCAAGCCGAGGGATTTTATTACGTTCACGCGGCGCGTCCATTTTTTGGCGAGTTGACGGAGTTTATGTCGAGCGGACCTATCTTTCCGATAGTGCTTGAGAAGGACAATGCTATTGCCGATCTGCGCAAGCTGATGGGCGCGACCAATCCGGCGCAGGCCGAGGAGGGAACCATTCGCAAGAAGTTTGCCGCTTCGATTGGGGAGAATGCGATTCATGGATCGGATGCTGAGGATACGGCGGCGTTTGAGATTGGGTATTTTTTTGCCGGTTATGAACTGAAGTAGCGGTTGTCGATCCACGAGTCAACCCGGGCGGCAGGCGGGAGGATCGTATGATCCCGGCCCGACTGCCGCTTTTGTTTTTGAATGCGGGCAGACGTACAGAACGGCCAAGGCCACTGTGCGTTGCCGCATGAGGAGAGATAGATGCAAAGTCTGGAACGGAAGTTGACGCTGCCGGAGGGGCCGTTTAAGGCGTACCTCTTCGACTGTGATGGGACGATTGTGGATTCGATGCCGCTGCACTATGTGGCGTGGAAGACGGTGCTGGCGGAGTGGGGATGTAAGTTCGATGAAGAGTTGTTTTATTCGTGGGGGGGAATGCCGGTTGCGGAGATTATTGCCGCGCTGAATGTGCGGGAAGGATTGGCGATGCCGGTGGACGAGGTGCAACGGCGCAAAGAAGGGATGTACTACAACATTCTGCCGGAGTTGAAGGCGGTGCCGGAGGTGCTGGAGCATATTCACATGAGCCACGGGAGGATTCCCTTTGCGGTGGTTTCGGGGAGTACACGCGACTCGGTGATTAAGTCGTTAGAGACACTGGGGATTCTAGATCGGTTTGAGACGCTGGTTTGTGCGGGGGACTATACGAAGAGCAAGCCCGATCCGGAGCCGTTTTTGATTGCGGCGAAGAGGCTTGGCGTGAAGCCGGAGGATTGTCTGGTGTTTGAGGATACGGAGATGGGGATTCAGGCGGCGACTGCGGCGGGGATGGCTTCGGTTAAGGTGCTGCAACCTTGGGAGCGGGCTTTGGCGGGGTGATCAAACGTATTCATGGACTAGACGGTGATCGCAGTTTGTTTACGCAGTCATCCTTCAAAAGCATTGCTTCATGTGCTGCCTCAATCCTCGCCAGAATCGCGCCTTCTACCGGCTTCAATTGGGCATGTAGAAGAAAGTCGCAGGCAACATGCAACGCAATCTCCAGTTCATTGTTAGCAAGGAATTCATCGAAGGACTTTTTCAGACTTGCCCCGGTTAAATCAGTTCCAAACACACTGCCCAGAGGCTGCAGTAGGGCTGCGACGTGGTCATAGTGTGCTTGCCGTGGATGTGCCATGAGCCTTTCTGGGTTTAGATTTTTATTTGGTGAAGAGGTTGAGGTCGATGGATTCGCCCATCGCTTTGTAGCCGGCGTCGCCGGGGTGGAGGTGGTCTCCGGAGTCGTCGAGGATGAGGAACATGCCCGGGTGTGTGGGGTCGGTGGTGACTTTGTCGAAGTCGATGATGCCGTCGAGTTGATTGGTGGTTCGGATCCAGTTGTTGACGGCCTGGCGCATCTCCTCGCCGGCTGGGGATTGGTATTTTGCTCCGACGAAGGGGGTGAGGGTCGCGCCGTAGACCTTGATGCCGTGAGTGTGGGCGCGGGTGGCGAGTTGGGTGAGGCCTGCGATGAGGTCGTCGGCGGTGGCGACGTCGTAGGGCTTGGCGGGGTCGGTGGCGTGGCCGATGTCGTTGATGCCCTCCATGATGACGAGATATTTGACTCCGGTCTGGGCGATGACGTCGCGGTCGAAGCGGGCGAGGGCGGAGGGGCCGGTGGTGTCGTGGAGGATGCGGTTGCCTCCGATGCCCTGGTTTAGCACGCCGAGATGGGCGGTCTTTTTGTCGGCCTGGAGTCGGCGGGCGAGGATGTCGGGCCAGCGGGCGTTGGCGTCGCGTGTGCTGTGCGCGCCGTCGGTGATGCTGTCGCCGAAGGTGACGATGGAGGCGGCTTTGTTGTCGCCGGTGACGTCGACGCCTTTGAGGAAGTCCCAGGTGAAGAAGGTCTGTGGGGTGTCGAGCGAGGCGGCGGTGACGACGTTGCCGGGGACGAGGTAGTTGGTTTGGTCGG
>JAOAPF010000261.1 GCA_025462755.1 Edaphobacter sp. | reverse complement strand
CCCGAAATCTTCGTAGCCCCCTGGAAATTCTCCCACGTAGCCTCATCGTTCGTGAAGAGCCCCGCATTCAAGATCCCCAGCGCAACCACGCAAGCCCCAGTCAGTGTCGCCGCATTAATCAGATGCGTACACCCCAGCGTCTTCGCATAGTGCAGTCCATCCGCCAGCACCAGCCTGCCCTCAGCATCCGTATTCACAACCTCAATCGTCTTGCCCGACATCCCCGTCACCACATCCCCGGGCTTGAACGCCTTCCCATCCGGCATATTCTCCGCCGAGCACACTACTCCAATTACCCTCACCTTCGGCTTCAGCTGTGCAATCGCGCGCATCGCGCCAATCATCGCGCCCGCCCCCGCCATGTCGTACTTCATCTTCTCCATGCCGTCCGCCGGTTTGATCGAGATCCCACCCGTGTCGAACGTAATCCCTTTCCCCACCAGCCCAATCACCGGAGCGTCCTTCGCTGGGACCTCCCCCTTAACGACTGGCGGTTCATACGTCATCACAATCAACGCCGGCGGCTCCTCCGACCCCTGCGCGACCGCCCAGAACGCCCCCATCTTTAACTCATGCAGTTTTTCCGTCGAGTGCACCTCGCACTTCAGCCCCACCTCCGCGCACATTGCCGCCGCACGTTTCCCCAACTCCGTCGGCGTCAGCACATTGCCCGGCTCATTCACCAGCGAACGCGTAAAGTTCTGCGCCGCCGCCACAATCCGGCCCTCATCAAACCCCACCTGAATCTCATCCCGCTTCGACTTCTCCGCTTCGTTCGCAATCACCGTCAGCAACCGAACCGTCCGGTCCTTGCGTTCGCTCCGGTACGTATCCCAGTCCAACTCCCCCAGCTCCGCGCCCTCCACCAGCGCCCGCGACAACAGCACGCACGGCAGCGTCTCCAGGTGTTCATCCGACAACGCATGGTCCTCCGGAAAAGCAATCGCCAGCTCCCGCACCCCCAGCGGCTTGGCCGCCCGCACCGCCGTGCCCGCCCCCTTCCTCACCTCATCGACCGAGAGCCCCTTCGCCTTGCCCAGCCCCACTACCAGCAACCGCTCCGCCTTCAATCCGTTCGGAGCATGCAACAGCAGCGTCTCGCCCAGCCCTGCCTTGAACTCCCCCGACGCCAACACCTTCGCCACCGCGTCCGTCACCGCATCCGACGTCGTAAGCAGCGCCACCAAAGGATCGGCGTCCTTGCCTATGGCAATATCAACCGCAAAAACCGCAAGCATCGGGGCCTGAAATCCAGCAGAGTCTTGAAAAAGCAGCTTCGTTTCCATTCAACTATCGTAGCGCGTCAGTGAGTCAAGCGCGTTGCGGAAAATTCCAAATGAAAACAAATTTACCGCCGCTGACTTCGCGCCACCGCAGCTTTGGCCTCGTTATCGGCCTCCCGCTTGCGTTCGGTCGCGCGCTTATCCCACTCCTGCTTGCCTTTCGCCAGCGCCAGTTCGCACTTCACCCGCCCGTTGCGAAAATAAAGCCGAGTAGGAATCAGGGTAAATCCCTTCTGCTTCGTCATCCCCTCGAGCTTCCGCACCTCGCTCTTATGCAGCAGCAGCTTACGCGTCCGCAACGAATCATGGTTCATTGCATTTCCATGCGAGAACGGCCCGATGTGCGCATTCAGCAGAAAGCACTCCCCATCCTTCAGCAGCCCGTAAGCATCCTTCAGGTTAGCCTTGCCCTCGCGGATCGACTTCACCTCGGTCCCGCGCAGCGCAACCCCTGCTTCGAACTTGTCCGACAGAAAATAGTTAAAGCTCGCCGACCGGTTGAACGCAGCATCTCTCTTGCCTGCGGCCACCGGGTCGCGGTCCTTCTCCTTCACCACAGGCTTCGGCTGATGAGCGATCGTCGGGTTGGAGAGGGAACGGGCCATGCAACCTCTTACTTTAACACGCCTGCAACTTTAGTCTCACCCCTGCCGCTCGCCCGACAACTCACCCGCAATCGAACCGCGCGTCTAACCATAAACTTCCATAGCCGGGCAACAATTCCGGCGTTTGGCTGCGATAACCCTGTAGCCGCGAGCCGGCCTCCAAAGCCTCCGCGAACCAATAAGGTCTACTCTGTCCGATGAGGTCGAACGTTTCGCGATGCTATACTCACCCGAGCGCAGCAGCCTGGCAGGCAACGCCCCCGCAGGCAGCGTCCTGCCCAGGAAAATCTTCTCCCGGATCAACTCCAGGATCATCTTCCCGGCAGGCGTGCAGCACTCCGGCAAACGCCACACTTTTTACCGTGTAAAGGACGAAAACGGAAGCAGCATGGGTCGTGGGTACAGATCAATCGGCAAATCATCGGCATTTCTTCTTCGAGCGCTTCCTCTCCTGCTTCTGTGCTGCCTCGGAGCCTTTGGCTCCCCTGCGGCACGCGCCCAGTCAGCGAAAACCTGGAACCAGCGAGGGCTAGTCGCCGAAGAGCACAAGGATTACGACACCGCCTTTCAGGATTACCAGCACGCCGTCGATCTGAAGCCGACTGATCTTCGTTACAAGGCGAACCTCGCGCGCATGCGCTTCATGGCCGCAGCCGCTCACGTCGACCGCGGCCGCGTCCTCATCCAGAGCGGCGATTTGAATGGCGCTCTAGTCCAGTTCCAACGCGCGCTAGAAATCGATCCCAGCTATGAGGCCGCCCAGCAGGAGATCGATCAGCTGCAAAAGCAGATCTCCGCTTCGCCGCCCAACGGCCCTCCCGCCCCCACCGAACAGATGTCGAGGCAGAACGAAACTCTCGCTTCGATCAGCTCCATCTCCGGTCCGGTTGAGCTCAAGCCCCTCTCGAACGACCCTATCCCCGCAATTCACATGGTCGAAGACGTCAAGGTCATCTACCAGGCCATCGGCAAAGCCGCAGGATTCAACGTCCTCTTCGATCCTGACTACACCTCCAAGCGCATTCCGGTCGACCTCACCACCGTCAGTTGGTCGGACGCCCTCCGCATCGTCGGCACTCTCGCCGGCACCTTCTACAAGCCCGTCAC
>JAOAPF010000256.1 GCA_025462755.1 Edaphobacter sp. | reverse complement strand
TCGTCTTCCCATGCCGCACGCCGCTCAGAATATGCGCTGTATCGCGCTCAATCCGCATCCGTCCGCCGCGCCCATACCCCTGCTGCCGCCGCCACAGCTCGCGGTCGATAAACTCCTGCTCGACCGTCACCCCCGCAGGCATCCCGCTCACCGTCGCCACCAGACTCTCCCCGTGGCTTTCCCCCGCTGTCGAAAATCGCAACATCCCGTATCAATCCCTCAAACACCCAAGCCGCAAACTTAAATTGTAACAACCCACCCACCCACACACCCGCGCCCACGACATCCATCCCTAAGCGCCCGCGCCAGCGCCGCCAGCGATCCAACCCCTCACCATCCAATCCAGTGCACCAAACCCTACCCCGAGCTATGCCCACCACACTGCAAAACTCCAAGATAGGCGCTCCACGGACCCACAGCCTCCCGATACTGATGCGCCATAATCCTCGAAATCTGGTGCAGATGCGTCAGGTCATGCGTCGCCCATGTCGCCAGCAGCTCCGACAAAGTCACCACGCCGAAAGCAGGATGCCGTCCCAGCCGCTCCAAATCCTCTCGCCCCAAATTCAAAGCCTTCAGTTCACCCAGGTTCTCCGACCGCAAACGAGCAAATTCATCCAGCAACAACTCCAGCGATTTGCCGTGCCCCTCCTGCACATGCCCCGAACGATCGAACGGCTCAAACGTCCGGCTCTCCCCCGATTCCAATATCATCCTCGCTCGCGGCATCCAATCCACCCGTTCCCCGGAGATCAGATGCCCCACCACATCGAACACGCTCCACGTGCCCTCGCCCTCATCGCGCATCGTCCACATCTCCGGCAGCCCACGCACCAACGCATCCAATGCAGCGGGAGTGCGACCAAGCAGCGCCATCGTCTCTTGCAGATCATGTCCCATCATTCCCCCACTCACTCCTCCACAAACCGATAGCTCCCATGGCTGTCGTAATCGATCCCATGCTTCTTCTTCAACTCCGCAATGTACTTCAGCTGCGACCCCGTATGCGGCCCCACGCCGTCATTCGTATGCAGCAGAATCTCCTCCAGACAACTCCCAACCGTCATCCGCTTATACTCCGCCAGATCCTGCAGCAGCCTCGCCAGCCGCTTCTCCAGCCGCACCGGGACGTCCACCCGCTCAATCCTGATCTTCGGCCCGACGTTATAAATCGGGTGCCCAAACACCAGCCGGTACCCATACAAATCCTTCACCAGATAGTCGCGAATCCCATACGCCCGGTCGCCGATCTCCTCCGCCACCTCCACCCCATTCGCCCGATGAAACTCATACAACGCATCCGCATCCCCCACCACAAAATAAACCTCACCCTCATTCGGATTAGGCGCACTCTCCTTCAAAAAAATCTCCTCCTTCCCCAGCATGATCCCCGCAAACGTCGCCGGCTCACCCCACGTAAACCCCAGCCGAAACCCAAGCTTCGTCACATAAAACTCAATCGCCGCTGCAAGGTCACTCACCGGCAAAGTAACATGCATCTTCTCGCATTCAACGAGCGGCGGGTTTGGATTGGTCACCTTATGTGCTCCTTCCCATGCAGAAGAATTTGGAAATCCCTTTCATCGATCGCTTATTAAACCTAAGCCGCAAACTTAATCGAATTTCGAGGCGAAAGCTCGTTATTTGGTTCAATCATCGCTTCCCGCAAGCCGACATTTCGTTGCACGGTATCGACAATCCCAAAGTCGTTGCCCTGTTCGTAGAATCGATCCCATGTCATGTCACCCTTCGGCGCGGATAATCCGCGCCGAAGAGCAGCAAGGTCTCGCAGGCGATCATGCCGTTTGATCTGCGCTATTCGACGCGCGTCAATTTTAAGGTGATCGGATTTGCCACAGGACCGCTCTGAGTGCTGACTTGGGTCAGCACCAGCGTCTTGCCTTCCAGCTTGAAAGTAGAACTGCCGCTATTGCCGGCGTGCATGGCGTTGGGGTTCTTCGCCACAATGGGATGCGTGATCAGCGTTGTGCCGGAGACCTCGTAAGTTCCCGAGTTGGCCACGACAGGAGTATAGGCGGCGAGGAGCTCCGCGTCGGTGGGCTTTTCGCTCAGATCGGGTCGGGGCGTTTCGCCGCGGACGACCATGAAGCTATAGTACTTTCCGGTGAAGAGGTACAAGCCAGGTTGCGGATTGCTGATCGTGGCAGCGTCCGGCCCGGTGACGACTACTTGGGTGACCCGCCAGGCCCCTGTGAGCGGGGTAGCGGTTGATTGTGCATGGGCGATTCCGGCGAACAGGGTGAGCGCGAGCAGGAGCTTCATAGCAGAATCCCTTTCTTTCTGACGTGTTGGATTTTGTCTGGCCGGGGGAGGCCGTGATAATACCACGCGCCTTCGAACTTTGGGTTGCCTGAATGCCTTGGCGCAAACCCCAGCGAATCGGCGAGACAAAAACCAAGGACCAGAAGGCGGGCCTATCTCCCGCTTCACTCTTCCGTTACCGACAACTCCCCAAAAGGCCATGTCTGTTCTATTACCCAGGACAAAAACCTACGCCAACACTTACAGGACATGGAATTATCTAGCCGCTGTGTTTCACTGCGCTACAGAGCAGAATTCCATTTAATCTCGCCGACGATGTCCTCCGCGGTAAAGCGAATTGGAGCAGGAGAGATAGGCGAGTGAGCAATCAACGTCTTAGTCAGTTCAACGAGACTATTTAGACAGAAGTGGAGGTATTCCAGGGCATCTGGGTCTAAAGATCGATCGGGACGATGTTTTAAGGAATTTACTAACGCCGCCATCGACGAATAGAAGATGCCATGCGATCGTTCTCGGGTCAGATCTTCTATATTCCCAGGAAGCGGGTAGTAGATTTGAGGAACCATAAGAGCGTCGTTTATTTTTCGTACATCTTGCACTGTGAATGCGATTCCAGTGGCCGATTCCATCGGTGCACTATGCGTAAAGAAGTTTCGATAGCAGGTAAATCGTGAAAGCCACCCATTAAGTGATTTATCTGTGATTCTTAGAATCTCCGCTGCGATTGGATCGGCATGACGATTCTTCTGCAACAACTTTGTCAAATTCGAAAGCCTTTTTACGCGACCTAGAGAGAAGCAGTACATAGCGGAGAACTCCGCAAGAGTATCGCGCAGAACCGCGAGTTCCCAAAACAGGGCGTGAATTGCTTTATAAACTTGGCGGCTGTTTAGATCGCTGAACGTCTGGTACTCGAGTGCCTGATTCTTGTGCCAATGGCCGTGCAGCTGCAGGCCATATGCGAACGCCAAATCATAAAGACGGAGCTGGCTATACTCCAGTCCAATAGCGATGCGGGAAGAGATATCCAAAAGAGGCATGTTGTCTTGCTTGCTTGCAGCAAATGCGATCTGCCGCCATTGCTGCTCGATATTCCAAAGCGACCATCCGCTCGCACTACCAGCCATTCGAAATTCCGCGAGGCGCAGCCCGTCGAGTTCATCTTGATGAACAACAAACGTAGCTCCGATTATTGAAAAGCCTTGCCTCTTAAGCGCCTCAAAAAGGTGCCCATACGACTCTATGGTGAACTCGTGAACGGCGCGCCCATTTGAACCAGCACAGATTTCAACATTCGGACCTGGATTGTTGTAGGCAACAAGGCCACCTGTGAGCCATACAACTCTTCCAGCATCCGGCCAATCTTTTCTTTGATCCATGAAATCGATCTCACTTCCGAATACAGGATAAGCTCGGGGTAGTCGCTATTCAGTTCCGCGACGCTCGTAGAATCGGATCTTATGGTTAGGAATTCGGTTCGACACCCTTTCGCGTCTCTCCTCCTTGTTATCGCTGCGGTCGCCAACAGTCCTGCACAATCTACCTCCATCGACCCCACCCTAGCCGCCCAAATCGCCGCCATCCCCGCCATCGACAACCACGCCCACCCACTCCTCTCCCCACCCGCCTACGCCACCGACCGCAACTTCGACGCCCTCCCCGTCGACAACATGGAACCCGACACCGACCCCGCCGGCCTGCGCCCCACTCTCCCCGCGCTCCACGAAGCCTGGCAGGACCTCTTCCACTTCAACGGCACTCCGCCCCTCGACGCCGACGGCCTCAAACAACTCGAAGCCGCCCGCGAAGCCACCCGCCGCGAGCAGGGCGAACAATACGCCACCTACATCCTCGACCGCGCCAACATCGCCACCGAACTAGCCAACCGAGTAGCCATGGGCACCGGAGTCCAGCCCCCGCGCTTCCGCTGGGTCCCCTACGTCGACGCGCTCCTCTTCCCGCTCGACAACTCCGCCCTCGCCGCCGCCACCCCCGACCGCAAACAGTTCTTCCCCCTCGAAGACAAGCTCCGCGCCCAATACCTCCAGCAAGCCAACCTCAAAACCTTCCCACCCACACTCGACCAATATCTCAAGCAGCTAGTCACCCCAATCCTCGAACATCAAAAATCGCAAGGAGCCGTAGCCGAAAAATTCGAAGTCGCTTACCTCCGCTCCTTCGGCTTCGACGACGTCCCCCGCCCCGAAGCCGCCCGCACCTACGCCACCCTCCTCCACACCCGGCACCCGGATCCAGCCCAATACAAACGCCTGCAGGACTTCCTCTTCCGCTACATCGCCGCCGAATGCGGCCGCCTCAACCTCCCCGTCCACATCCACACCACCTCAGGCGGCGGAGGCTACTTCGACATCGCAGGAGACAATCCCCTATTGCTCGAACCCCTGTTCAACGATCCCCGCCTCCGCAAAACCAACTTCGTCCTCCTCCACGGAGGCTGGCCCTTCATCCACGAGATCGGCGCCCTCCTGCAAAAACCCAACGTCTACCTCGACCTCTCGCAACAATCCCTGATGATCTCCCCCCGCACCATATCCCAATGGCTCCGCGAGTGGCTCGAGCTCTACCCCGAAAAGATCCTCTACGCCACCGACGCCTACCCGTACTCCCAATCCATGGGCTGGGAAGAAGCCGCCTGGATAGCCAACCAGAACATCCGCACCTCGCTAGGCATGGCCCTAACCGGCATGATGAAGGACCAACAAATCAGCGAACCCCAAGCCGGAAAACTAGCCCACATGGTCCTCCACACCAACGCCGAATCCCTCTACAAATTCCAGCCACCCACCCCCTGACCCAAAATTTCTGTGTTGCCTCTCCGTTCGCAGTTGCCTTTGCGTACCTTTGCGTTCGCTGTTCCTTTGCGTACCTTTGCGTTCGCTGTTGCCTTTTTGTTGTCATCCCGCAGGGATTTGCTGTTGCAGTTGCATGTGCCGCCGCAATCGCAATCGCTCCCCAGTCGCAGTCGCAGTCCGGATTAAGCGTGGGGCTTTAGCCCCACGAAAAGCTCACGCCGAAAGGCGCTACCGCTCTGCCGAAGGCCGGAGCGAAGCCCGAAGGGCGAAGCGACAGAATTATTGCCTTTGCTTTTGTCGTTGCCTTTGCATTTCCATAACCCCACCCAAAATAAATCTCAAAATCGAGGAAAAATTTCACGCCCAAAAAACGTGCGCCTAAGCACCACAATCACACCACCAAACCACCACAACCTCACCACAAAAAACCATCAAGAAAACATGTGGAAATCGCAAAATCCCCTACAAAAACGCCTCTCCACCAGCCCAAAAAAAAATTACTCCCCCTTCAAATATTTCTTCGAATCAAACAGCGAACGATCCATACTCCGAACCCACTCCGTCACTTCATTCGCCCCCTTCCCCAGCGCCTCCGCCGCCGCAAACTCATTCCGCAGCGCCTGCATCTTCGCCTCAAGATCATCCAAAGCACTCAAAAGAATAGCCTCTGGCGTCATCGGCAGCTTCGGCGACCCAAACTCATACTTTCCGTGGTGGCTCAGAATCATATGCTCCACCAGCATTGCCAGCTTCTCCGGAAACGGCGCCAACGCCAGCACCTTCTCCCGCAGCATCCCCTGCGCAATGCTGATGTGCCCGATCATCTGCCCCTCTAACGTATAGGAAAAGCTAGACTTCCACTCCAACTCCCGCAATTTCCCCACATCATGCAGAATCGCCCCTGTAACCAGCAGATCCGAATCCACCTCCGGATAAAACGGCGCCGCAGCCAGACACACCCGCACCAGCGTCAACACATGCTCCAGCAACCCACCTAGCCAGGCATGGTGCAGCCGTTTAGCCGCCGGCGCACTCTTGAAAGTCGGCCCTATCTTCTCATCATCAAGAAAAGAAAAGACAAGCCGCTTCAGGTCCTCATTTCTAAAGGCCGAAACATACCCCCGCAGCTCCCCCCACATCTCCTCCACATCAAACTTCGTAGCCGGCTGAAAGTCCTTGGGATCAATCTCCGAATCCGCCGCTAACCGCAGCTTTTTCAACGTAATCTGGAACTTCCCCTGGTACTTCGAGATATCCCCCTGCACCTTGACATAGCAACCCTCCGAGCAAAACTCAATCGGATCCGCCACTTCGTCCCACATCCGCGCCTCAAGCGATCCCGTCCTATCACTCACAATCAGAGCAAGATACTGCCCACCCTGCTTCTTGTCCCGCACCTGCATGGACGACAGCACAAAATAAGTCGTCACAGTAGCATTCTCAAACCGCACCGCATCTTCAACAAAGAAGTCTTTCATCTCAACCAGAATACCCCGTGGCAACAAGAACACAGCCATCGCAGACAAAGCGAGCCAATCTAAGTCCTCTATTTTCTGAAGATTGGAAATCAGTAAGCTGCAACGCCGGTAATGCTTTGCCCAATGATGAGCGTGTGGATGTCATGGGTGCCTTCGTACGTTTTGACCGACTCGAGATTGATCATGTGGCGCATGATGGGGTAATCGTCAGTAATACCAGCAGCGCCCAAGATATCGCGGGCCATCCGCGCACATTCAAGCGCCATCCACACATTGTTCTTCTTCGCCATCGAGATGTGCTGAAACTCCGCCTTCCCTTGATCCTTGAGACGTCCCAGCTGAAGCGACAGCAATTGCGCCTTAGTGATCTCGGTGATCATCCAAGTCAATTTTTCCTGCACAAGTTGATGACTGGCAATGGGCTGTTCGCGAAACTGCTTGCGCTGCTTTGCATACTGCAGGGCGGTATCGTAGCAGGCCATGGCTGCTCCAATGGCTCCCCAACTGATGCCATAACGGGCTTGGCTGAGGCACATCAGTGGACTCTTCAAGCCATCCGACTTCGGCAACAGATTTGCCGCCGGGACACGCACATCCTGCATGGCGAGGCCAGAGGTGATCGAAGCTCGAAGCGACCACTTGCCGTGCACATCGTGTGTGGAGAACCCAGGGCGATCGGTTTCAACGAGGAAGCCACGGATGCGCCAGTTATCGGGAGCAACGCCGGGCTCTTCAAGCTTCGCCCAAATCACGGCGACGTCTGCAATGCTGCCCGAGGTAATCCACATCTTCTCGCCGTTAAGAACGTAATCGTCGCCATCCTTCCGGGCGCGGGTCCGCATGCCGCTGGGGTTGGACCCGAAGTCGGGTTCCGTAAGACCGAAGCAGCCCAGTTTTTCTCCACTGGCCATCTTCGGCAACCAGGTATCTTTCTGCTGGTCTGAGCCAAAGGCATAAATGGGATACATGACAAGCGCGGACTGCACGCTGACGAAGCTGCGGATGCCGGAATCTCCACGCTCGAGTTCCTGCATCAACAGTCCGTACTCGACATTCTTAACGCCCGCGCAACCATAGCCTTCGAGCGTAGCGCCATAGAAGCCGAGTTCGCCCATAGGACGCACCAGCTCGCGAGGAAAGCGACCGTCGCGGTTGCACTGCTCAATGATGGGAATAAGATTATCTTCAACGAAGCCGCGTGTGCTCGCGCGCACGATGAGTTCGTCATCTGAGAGAAGAGAATCAAATTGGATGAAATCAACGCCTTGAAACTTGAATGCCATCGCTGTACATTCTAGCCCAGACCTACGTCGGCAGCGCCTAGCAACCCAACAGCACTGTGCTACCGTCCGACCTTACATTCAAGAATAGAGGAGAACCGCTATGACCGGCCCTGCAACGAGTCGTCCAGACGAAGGTATGCGCAAAGGCGCAGTGGAAGATGACACTCCTCATCCTGATACCAACCGCCGGCCACAGCATGGCTCCCTTAGCGGCCAACTAGGCCACCGCGATCAAGACGAAATGCTTAAGGACAACGACACCGACTTCCCTGAACCCGATGCTGAGGCCGAGCATAGTGGCAGATAAGCCGATTGTCCTCTTGGGAACACCGCGCAGAACTACATCAGCCGCTGCATCACTTCATCCAGCACTGCCTTGCCCGGCCTTACGCGTTCGTCCGGCAAAGTGCCGAGCGGCTCTTCCACCAGATTCATCATCTCCGTAAAGCTGGGTTTCTTCGTATCCACATAGAAGATGCCGGTCAGGACTTCATCTTTTGCGTGTGCGGTCATCAGCGCTGAAATAGCAGCGATGCGGTTGGTTGGATCGAAGTCCTCATGCAATTTGCGCAGGCGCAGATGGCTGCCGTCGTGCATCTCCACGTTGATCGTAGTGCCGGGATCGTACTCGACGTCGATCTCCTGGAAGTGGGGCACAAAGCCCACATCGGAGATAGCCTCCTCGTGCTCTTGCATGTATTTGTAGCTTCTGGTCGAGCCCTCATGATCGTTAAAAGTAACGCACGGCGAGATTACATCGAGCACAACGGTACCGTTATGCGCGATAGCGGCCTTCAGCATCGCGAGCAATTGCCTCTTGTCGCCAGAGAAGGACCGTCCCACGAACGTTGCGCCGAGTTGAATCGCAAGCGAACAGGTATCAATCGGCGGCAGATCGTTGATCACGCCTGTTTTCAGTTTGGAGCCAATGTCGGCGGTCGCGGAGAACTGCCCTTTGGTGAGTCCATACACGCCGTTATCTTCGATGATATAGATGATCGGGACGTTGCGGCGCATAAGGTGCACGAACTGTCCGACGCCAATGGAAGCGGTGTCGCCGTCGCCGCTGACACCAAGTGCCTTCATGGTGCGGTTGGCCAGCAGCGCGCCCGTCGCCACTGAAGGCATGCGCCCATGCACGCTGTTGAACGAGTGCGAACGGCTCATGAAGTACGCCGGGCTCTTGGAAGAGCACCCGATGCCCGAGAGCTTCATCAGGCGTTCCGGCTTGACGCCCATCTCGTAAAAAGCATCGATGATGCGCTCAGAGATGGCATTGTGACCGCAACCGGCACAAAGCGTCGTTTTGCCGCCGCGGTAATCGAGAACCTGAAGATCGATCCGGTTCGTTTTGACGGCTGGCTTGGGTGCTTCAACAGGAGCAGAGGTAGCGGGCGTCGTTGCCATTTAGATTCCTTCCTGCGTGACGAGGTCATCGGTTACGGAGCGCGCGTCGATAGGCAGCCCGTTAAAGTGCCGGATGCTACGCAACTTCACGATATCTTCCGCCTGCAGATCCAGCTTGAGCAGGCTCAACATCTGCGCGTCGCGGTTCTGCTCGATCACATAAACGCGATCGTGCGAAGCAACGAACTCGTGCACTTCGCGCGAGAACGGATAGCCGCGCAGCCTTAGATAATCCGTCTCGAGACCATATTCCTTGCTCAACTGGTCGCGGCTCTCGCGGGTCGCAAAATCGGAGCTGCCGAAGGCAATTGAACCAATCTTGGACTTGCCAGTCTGCACGACTTCAGGCCGCGGAACGAGCGTGCGCGCAGTCTCAAACTTCTTGGACAGCCGCTCCATATTGTTGAAGTAGTCGTCCGGCCGCTCGGTGTACTGCGCCCGCTCATTATGGCCTGAGCCGCGCGTGAAATACGCAGCCAGAGGATGGTCTGTACCCGGAAGCGTGCGATAGCCCACGCCATCGTTGTCGACATCCTTATAACGAGCGAATCCGCCGAGCCTTGTCAGATCCTCAGCACTCAAAATCTTGCCGCGATTCAGCGGTTTGTCGGGATAAGCGAATGGCTCAGACATCCAGTTATTCATGCCCAGATCGAGGTCAGACATGACAAAAACCGGTGTCTGCAGCTGCTCGGCCAGGTCGAACGCCGCCTGCGCCATCTCGTAGCATTCCTTGACACTGCCCGGAATGAGCATGACGTGCTTTGTGTCCCCGTGCGACAGAAAAGCGACCGAGAGCAAATCGCCCTGCTGATTACGAGTTGGCATGCCCGTCGATGGGCCCGTGCGCTGCACGTCGAAGATCACTCCCGGCAACTCGGCGTAGTAGCCAAGGCCGGCGAATTCCGCCATGAGCGAAATCCCAGGACCGGAGGTCGCCGTCATCGCCCGCGCACCTGCCCAGCCCGCTCCCAGGACTGCTCCTATTGCTGCCAGTTCGTCCTCCGCCTGCACCACAGCAAAGGTCGCCTTGCCGTCTTCTTCAACGCGGTAGCGTTTCGCGTAATCGATGAAGCTCTCCACCAGCGACGAAGATGGCGTAATCGGGTACCACATCGCCACCGTGCAACCGGCAAAGATGCAGCCGAGAGCCGCGGCAGCATTTCCATCAATAATGATCTTGCCCGCGGTCGCGTTCATCGCTTCCAGCACAAAGGGATCGTGCTTGGTGAAGTTCGCCGAGGCGTACTCGTAGCCTGCCTGCACCGCCGCCCAGTTCAAATCAGCTGCCTTAATCTTTTTGGCGAACTGCTTGCGCAGGGCGGCTTCGACGGCTCCTATATCCATTCTCAGAAGCTGCGCGGCGACGCCGACGTAGATCATGTTCTTGACCAGCTTGCGCAGCTTCGCCTCGGGGCAAACCGCCGCTGTCAGTTTGTCGAATGGCACCGGGTAGCAGGCGACATCGTCGCGGAACTGCCGCAGGTCGGCGGACTCCTCATAGATCGCTGCAGCACCAACCGGGAGCGAAAGCATGTCTTCCTTAGAAGTTTCCGGATTCATCGCAATCAGGATG
>JAOAPF010000210.1 GCA_025462755.1 Edaphobacter sp. | reverse complement strand
GAAGACGTCGCGGGGCTTGTGGAAAGTTGGCGGACGTCGTTAGCTTCCGGCAAGTCAGGTGAGATGGAAGCGCGCATACGGCGGTTCGATGGAGAATATCGCTGGTTCTTGCATCGCGCCGCGCCGCTCTATGACGCGGCGGGAAAACTCGTCAAGTGGTATGGACAAACCACCGACATCGACGAGCGCAAGCGGGCCGAAGAAAGAGGAGTGGTCCTCCAACGGGACCTTGCGTCTGAGCGCGACCGCTTGCGGCTATTGCTCGACATCAACGAAGCACTGGTCGCCAACTTTGATCTGCCGAGCCTTTTCAAGGCATTAGCTGCGAGCCTCAGGCGGGTCACTGACTGCGATTTTGTCGGGCTTGCCCTTCCTGAACCCGGCGGTAAACTTCGTCAACATCTGGTGGACTACCGCAAGGGCAAAGGTGTGATCACTGAGGGCATGATTATCCCTGTGCAGGGCTCAGCGTCGGGAAAGGCGTTTCAGACCGGTCAGCTCGTATGTCTTGATCAAGCGCAGAGCAGCGGACCAGACCCCGAAATCTACGGAACTCCAGAAGGTGAAAACTTCTACCAGATGATACTGAAGGAGGGTGTTCCCTCAGGATACTTTTTGCCTCTGGTACACGGCGGCAACGTGATCGCAGTGATGCAACTCACAAAGTATGCGGCAGGGACAGTAAAGACTCAGCAAGCTGATTTCCTCTCCGCTTTGGCCAGTCAACTCTCTGTTGCCGTGGCCAACGCTCTCGAGCATCGCGCAGTGGTGGCATCGCGTGACCAACTCGCACTTGAACAGGTGTATCTCAGGGAAGAGATCGACCGTTCATCTATGTTTGAGGAAATAGTTGGCGCATCTGAGCCGCTTCGCAAAGTACTGTCCCAGGTCGCTAAAGTAGCTCCGACGGACTCTACCGTTCTGATTTTGGGTGAAACTGGGACAGGCAAAGAACTGATTGCCCGTGCGATTCATAAGCGGTCGAACCGCTCAAGTCGGGCATTCGTCGGAGTAAATTGCGCCGCGATACCGGCTGCACTGATTGCGTCGGAACTGTTCGGGCACGAGAAAGGCGCATTTACAGGCGCTGTACAGCGGCGTTTGGGACGATTTGAGTTAGCCGACGGAGGAACAATCTTCCTGGATGAGATTGGCGACCTTCCAATGGAGATGCAGCTGGCGCTCCTCCGCATACTGCAGGAGCGCAACTTTGAACGAGTCGGCGGCAATCTGTCGATTTCGGTGGACGTGCGGATCGTAGCAGCCACACACCGCAATCTCATGGCTGCGGTGGCCGCAGGCACGTTTCGCGAGGACCTTTTCTACCGGCTAAATGTTTTTCCAGTCCTGATTCCTTCGTTGCGCGAACGTGTGAATGACATTCCGTTGTTGGTCGAATACCTCATCGATCGCTACGCAAAAAAGGCTGGAAAGAACATCAGAAAGATCGAAAAGAAAACTCTGGAACTATTCAAAGCTTATAAGTGGCCAGGCAACATCCGCGAAATGCAAAATGTCGTGGAGCGAGCCGTGATTTTGTCTGATGGTGAAACCTTCTCAGTAGACGAGACATGGCTGACGAATGATTCGTCGCCCCGCTCATCTGCGCTGGAGATGCCCCTCAGATCGTCGCTGCGCCTGGACGGTAATCAAGAAAAGGAAATTATCGAGACCGCACTGGCAGAATGCGGAGGACGAATCTCGGGTCCGTCTGGCGCGGCGACCAAGCTGGGCATTCCGCGGCAGACTCTTGAATCGAAAATCACCAATCTTGGGATTAACAAACATCGTTTCAAGTCTACAAAGCCCGACCAAGGCGATGCCTACGCGCATCGCTAAGAAATTCGAAACACAATCGCCACCACCCTTCTTCTTGTCCCCCGGCTCTTTGTAGCAATTCAGCCCGAAGTCATTAGCACTCGCCCAAGTACTACCTAAGGTCTTTGCCGAAAACTAGCACTTGCTGAAATCAGGCGCTCACAACAATGGCAAAGCACCAATGCATTCCCTGGGCAGCCGCTTCCAAGACTACTAACTTTTTTGTGCGCGGCGAGTCTAAGGTCTTGCAGATGAATGCTGAACTTGGGTTCCGGAGGGCTGAACGTCCAACTTGGTGGCGAGTATGGATGGGCCTGCTGATCTTGTGGGCTCTCTTTGCTGCCCTCGGAACCTGCTTCAACTTCCAGCTCGACGCGGTTCGAGGCAGACCAATTTCCTGGTTTCAATCCGTCCGCATGAACCTTGTGGGATACGGCATATGGGCGATGGTGCTCACTCCGCTAGTCCTGTTTTTGTGCGCCAGGGTTCCCCCCGTTCGAAAACACTGGTACAGGTTTGTGTCCGCCCACGTGGTTTCGATGGCCGCAGTCTTGTGTATCGATGTGCTGATCAAGACTCTATGTGGTGGCAGGGTATTCACCAATCTAAGTCCCCTCCCATTTGCTCCGCAGTTTCGCAGGATTCTCTTCTCCGAGGCAGAGGCTGATATTCAGATCTACCTGATGGTAGCCGTCATCGGTTATGTGGTCGCGTATTACAACCAGCTACGAAGCCAGGAGTGGCATCAATCCGAGTTGGAGACCAGCCTCGTCCGCGCCAAGCTGCAGAACTTGAAGATGCAACTCCAACCTCACTTTCTCTTCAATGCATTGCACTCTGTGGGCGCGCTGGTGAATACGGACCCTCGGGCGGCCCAAAAGATGATCTGTTCCCTGGGCGATTTGCTGCGCATAAGCCTTGCCGGACAAGATGTCCCCGAGGCCACCTTAAGAAGCGAACTAGAGTTCCTGGAGCTTTACCTGGACGTTCAACGAGTCAGGTTTCAGGACCAACTGATCACGGAGATCGATATTGCCGCGGACGTCTTGGACGCGAGGGTTCCCTATTTGTTGCTTCAGTCGCTGGTGGAAAATGCCATCAAGCACGGTGTGGCGCGGCGGTCAGGGTGCGGCAAAGTTGAGGTTTTCGCCTCCAGGGAGTCAGATACCGTATGCGTCAAGGTCACAAATGACAACGGCGTGTCTCACTACGAACGGGAGCAGGATCGACTGGGGATTGGCCTCGATAACATCCGAAGCAGGCTGCGAATCTTGTACGGTGTCCAAGGACGGCTCTCGGTCCACGAATTAACCAATGGAAAATTTGAGGTGGTTGTCCGGGTTCCGTTTCGTCCGGAGGCGCTGGCTGAATCAGAGATCAAGGCTATAACTTCCGTGGCCTAGATCCAGGGGTGGGGAACCATGAATATTCGTGCCATTATTGCCGAGGATGAACTGGTCGCGAGACGCTCGATCTGTGCCATGGCGAAGGCTTACGGCATCGAAGTTCTGGCTGAGTGCCGGGACGGCGAAGAGGCCATTCAGAGTTTGCAGAGATACCGGGCGGACGTCTTATTCCTCGATGTCCAGATGCCGGGAATCGATGGATTCGGCGTCCTCAACGGCGTACCCGCAGACACTGTTCCGGCGGTGATCTTTACCACTGCCCACGACCAATATGCGGTGCGAGCCTTTGAGCACCACGCCGTCGATTACCTGCTGAAACCTTTTGATGGGGAGCGGTTCCGCAAGGCGGTTGACCGGCTCCGGTTGCACCTGGGGAATACCTCCAAACAGGGCGAGTTGATTACTCGTTTGCTCAGCGCACTGAACAAGGCTGTGCAAGGACACAACACTCCCGAGCGCCTCGTAGTCCGATCCAGAGGCCAAGTCGTACTCCTTCGCGTGGACGAGATTGATTGGATTGAAGCCTCTCATAACCAGGTCAAGATCCACATTGGCCGTGATGTTTATCTGCTTCGTCAGACGATTACGGAGGTTTCGGCCCGCCTTCAGCCTGAGAAGTTCCTGCGCATTCACCGCTCGCTCATTGTGAGCGTGGATCGGATTCGCCGCCTCGAAGCCTGCGGCTACGGCGAATACCTGGTCGTGCTGCACGACGGCAAGAAACTCTCGTTGAGCCGCGGATATCGGGACAGTCTGGATCGTTTCGTCGATGGCCTACTTGCTTCCAGGGAATCCACTTCAAGCACGGCAGTCATTCCACCTCTTCCGAACACAGAGGTGTAACAACTCGGCCCATCAAGGGAGCATCCTCGCCTTCTAGCCTTGCACTCCGCCCCAGTTTGCAGTAAAGAGCCACGCTCATCCGTCAAAACTGAAGCACAAACTTGTGCGGCCAGACCACACACAAGTCGAATGGTGCTCGGAGGAAAGATGCGCGCGAAGGCAGGGATGGTGTTTCTGTTGTTTTTGTGTGGAGCGGTCTGCCACGCACAACGCTTGCCCGAAGGCGTCGTTCCAATTCACTACACCTTGTCTTTCACGCCCGACATCCCGGCGGCGCGTTTTGCGGGGCATGAGAAGATCCAGGTTCATCTGCTGAGGCCCACCGACGCGATCACACTCAATGCGGCGGATATTCAATTCAACGCTGTCACCGTGCAGACGAGCGAAGGCCGCCAGGAAGCCCACGTCGCTTTGGACCCAAGTCATCAGACCGCGACTCTCCAGTTGACGAATGCGGTCGCAGCAGGCGACGCAGAGCTCGAGATCGACTTCACGGGGATCCTTAATGACAAGCTACGCGGCTTCTATCTTGTCCAAGGCAAGACGCGCAACTATGCTTCGACTCAATTTGAGGCCACCGATGCTCGCCGCGCCTTCCCCGCATTCGACGAACCCGCGCTGAAGGCCACATTCGACATTTCCCTCACCGTCGACGAAGGTGACATCGCCATTTCCAACGGCGCGATAGTGTCCGATACTCCTGGACCTGGACCGGGCAAACATACTCTTCAATTCGCACCTACTCCGAAAATGTCCACCTATCTCGTCGCCATGCTCGTAGGGGACTGGAAATGCATTGAGGGCGGATCCGACGGAATTCCAATCCGCATATGTGCCACCCCGGACAAGATCGGCCTCGTGGGATTCGCCCTCAAATCCTCTGAGCATATTCTGCATTCTCTGAACCAGTATTACGGGATTCCCTATCCCTACAAAAAGCTGGACATCATCGCGGTGCCGGATTTCGAAGCCGGCGCCATGGAGAACCTCGGCGCCATTACCTTTCGGGAAATCTTACTGCTCGTCGATGAACAGCACTCCTCCGTCGGAGCCCGGCGTGGCGTTGCTGAAGTCCTGGCCCATGAGATAGCGCACATGTGGTTTGGCGATCTTGTCACCATGAAGTGGTGGGACGACCTGTGGCTCAACGAGGGGTTCGCCACTTGGATGGTGAGCAAACCGGTCGGAGACTGGAAACCGGAATGGAGAGAGTCTCTGCAGGACGTGCAGAATGCGTCCGGAACGCTCGACGTTGACTCATCCCCCGCCACAAGACAGATTCGAGCGAAGGCGAGCACCCCCGACGAAATCAATGAACTGTTTGATGGAATCGCCTACGGCAAGGCGGCTGCGGTGCTTCATATGGTCGAACAATATCTTGGGCCTGAAGTATTCCGCGCCGGCGTCAAGCAGTACCTGGAAACATACGCACACGGAAACGCGACCGCGGAGGATTTCTGGAACACTTTGGCCGAGGTTTCAAAACAGCCTATGGACAAAATCATGGCCAGTTTCGTGGATCAACCCGGAGTGCCCATGGTTTCTGTCCGCTCACATTGCTCCGACGGGAAGACCATCGTCGAAGCCACCCAGCGGCGCTTTTACCTGGTAGGCAGCCTCATGGATGCGCCCTCCCCCGAGACTTGGACCATTCCAGTCTGTTTCAAAATGGGTGAAGCAAGGGACTGTCGAATTGTGGATCAGAAGCAGCAGGAGTTTACATTCGACGGTTGCTACGCTGAGTTTTCTGCAGACGCGTCCGGGAGTGGTTACTATCGCACGCAGTATTCCGGCGACACCTTCCGGCATTTGCCCGGCAATTCCTGGAATGCGGGCCAGCGGGATCGCTTGGTCGGAGACAGTTGGGCACTGGTACAGGCGGGAAAACAGAGCGTTGGAGAATACTTGGATCTGCTCCGTCGTATGGGAGCAGACCCTGAGCGTGTGGTATTCGAGAGTGAGATTCAACCGCTGCCCACGATCGCCGAGAATCTGACCAACCCGGAAGGTCGCGCCGCGTTGTCCGCATTGATTCGGGATCTGGCGGAGCCTGGCGTCAAACGTCTTGGCTGGTCCCCTGCGCCGGGCGAAGGAGACGATGATCGGCAGTTGAGGCCAGTGCTTATCGCTCTTCTCGGGAACTTCGGGAACGACTCGAAAGTCTTGCAGCAGGCCGCTAAGTCTGCGGATCGTTACTTGCGAGACCGGTCATCCCTGGATGCATCGCTGGCGCCGACCGTCCTTAGTCTCGCAGCGAGAACCGGCGGGCCTGCCTTGTATGCACGCTATCTTGACGCAGCCCGAAGGGCCAAATCACCAGAAGAGTTTCTAAACTTCTTGTTTGGACTAGTTGCCTTCTCCGAGCCGGAACTTGTGCAGCGAACCCTTGAAATGGCTGTGTCCCCGGAGGTGCGAAGTCAGGACTCTCCATACCTTCTGGTAGCCTTGCTCAGCCGTCCGGCGACTCGCAAACGGGCTTGGAGCTGGGCCAAACAGCACTGGACGGAGATACAGGCACGGTTCACTTTCAGCAGCGGATCCCGAGTAGTCGAGGCGACAGGCTCTTTCTGTGACCCTGCCGATCGTGAGGATGTGCAAGGATTCTTCGCCAGCCACCCCGTCGAGTCTTCCGAGAGGACTCTTTCGTTGGCGCTACACCGCATTGATGCCTGCATCGAACTTCGCTCCCGCCAGAGTCAAAATCTGTCTGTCTGGCTTGACAACGCCAAGACCAACGGGAACTCAAAGACTGGTGGCGGACGACCAAGATTGGCGAATTGACTCGATGCCGGACCCGTCAATGGCCGTGTCTCGTCCCGCAGAATCGACATTCTCGCATCGCAGAGGTGCACTTCAGCCCACGGGGGTGGCGAAAAGCCGTTTCGCGCGTCAACCATACAGTACGAGTCGCGACATACGCACGCCCAGGGTTTTGTGTGTGATCGATTGACTTCCGCATTTGGTGTACACTCGGCGGATTTTCCAGAAAGGGATGGTGTTCGTGCGAACGAAGCAACGAATCGTTGTATGCCTTAGTTCCTTTTTTTGCTGTGCTCCCTTGATGCTAGCCCAGGCTCCGGCGCCGCAGGCTCCGCCAACAGAACTGCCGACCCTCGAGCATTTCAGCCCTGATATTGCTGACCGCACGCTCGATCCTTGTAACGACTTCTACAAATATGCGTGTGGCAAGTGGCTTGCCGGCCATCCCATGCCGGCAGATGAGGTTGCATGGGGACCGGCCGGGCCGTTGGACCTCTGGAACCACTCATTGCTAGTCCAGACCTTGCGGAAGCTTTCCGCCAATGACCCCGGTCGTACCGTGAATGAACAGAAGGTCGGTGATTATTACTCAGCCTGCATGGACGAAAAGAATGTCGAGGCGCACAGTCAGGAATGGCTGAAGCCCGAAATTGATCGCATCGCAAAGATCAAGAATCGGTCGGACATTGCGGCAGCGGTTGCGCATCTTCACCAGAGCATCCCGAGCGCATGGGCTCAGTCGGACGACCAGAGCAACGGAGCGCTGATGGGGTTTTCCGCGCATCCCGACTACGATGACGCTTCCCGCAACCTCGCCCAGTTTGACCAGGGTGGTATGACGATGCCTGGGCGCAGCTACTACCTCGCCCAGGACGACAAGTCGAAAGAAATCAGGGGGAAATATGTGAAGCATATTGTAACCATGCTCATGCTGGCCGGGGAGAAACCGGATCAGGCCAAGGCAGACTCTGAGGTGGTGTTGGCCATTGAAACCGGACTGGCCAAGGTCGCGATGGATCCGATTTCGCGCCGCGATCCCAAGAACCTCAACAACAAAATGTCACTCATCCAGGTAAAGGCGCTCGCTCCCTCATTCGACTTTGAGCACTATCTTGAAGTGGTTCACGCACCGTCATCGCAACAGTACATCGTAACGACGCCTAATTTCTTCAAGGGCCTTGAGGTCATGCTGAAACAGCGCTCGCTGGAGGATTGGCGGATCTATCTGCGATGGCAAACGATAAGCGGATCAGCCAGCCTGCTGAGTGGCGCATTCGTCCAGGAGAACTTCGATTTCTTCGGGCGAACCCTGGTGGGCGCCAAGGTGAATCGGCCTCGATGGAAGCGTTGCGTGGACAGCGTGGATGGGAATCTAGGCGAAGCCCTTGGGCAAGCTTATGTGCAACGCGCGTTTCCTCCCCAAAACCGGGCTCGCGTCCTGCAAATGGTTAAGAATCTGGAAACCGCAATGGGCGAGGACATCGAGTCCGCTGACTGGATGGCCCCGGAAACGAAAGCCCGCGCCCTCGATAAGCTCCATGCCACGCTCAACAAGATTGGCTATCCAGAGCAATTCCGCAATTACTCAACGGTGCAGATCACTCGCGACAACCTTCTGGCCGACCGCCAGCACGCAGTCGAATTTGAATTCGAACGCTGGGTCGCCAAAATTGGTCAACCTGTCGATCGCACGGAATGGACCATGACTCCATCCACGATAAACGCATACGAAGAACCCACCCAAAATACCATCAACTTTCCGGCGGGCATACTTCAGTCGCCGTTCTTCGATATGAACCGGGACGACGCGGTGAACTACGGCGATATCGGTGCGGTCATCGGGCACGAAATCACCCACGGCTTTGACGATCAAGGAAGAAAGTTCGACGCACAGGGCAATCTTCGCGACTGGTGGACTCCTGCCGATGCCAAGGAATACGGAGCTCGGGGAAAATGTATTTCAGACCAGTACACCCAGGAAGTGCCCGAGGCCGGACCGGGTGTTAAGCAGGACGGACATATGACGCTGGGAGAAGACACGGCCGACAACGGTGGGACGCGCATCGCACTCATGGCGCTGAAACAGGCCCTGGCCCATGAGGGGAAGGATCTGGACAAGCAAGAGGAGGACGGCCTCACTCCGCGCCAGCGTTTCTTCCTTTCTTATGCATTTGGCTGGTGTGCGGAATGGCGTCCGGAACTGATACGGTTGGCCGTGTTGACCGACCCGCACTCCTTTTCTAAATACAGGGTGAACAACACGGTGGCCAACATGCCGGAGTTTGCCGTCGCTTTCGGTTGTCACAAGGGTCAGCCTGAAGCTCGGGTGAATGCCTGTCGGGTTTGGTAACCCAAGAACAAATGCGCAAAAGCTCATCGTCATGCGCTGTGGCAGTATCGCTTGCCTTCGCGGCCTGTCTTGCGATCGGCCAGGAGACTGCGACCCGGATTTCCTCATTCCCACTGAATTCTCTACAAGGGCTCGACGTGCTGAACGCAAAGGCAGAGATCACGACTTATCGTGGGCGCCCTGCAGTACATCTTGTTCCCCTGCCGGACCATCGCGGCGCCAGCGATGCAATGCTTGCGATCCTCGCCGAACGCGATTTCAAAGACGGAACGATTGAAATCGACGTCGCTGGCTCCCGGCGCGCGGACTCTGCGCCCGATGATCGTGGATTCATCGGGATTGCTTTCCGCGTTCAGGGGCATGGTTCGAAGTTCGAGTACATCTATCTTCGGCCTGTCAACGGCCGGGCGGATGATCAACTTCAGCGCAATCACTCCGTCCAATACTCTTCGGAGCCGGATTTTCCCTGGCATCGTCTTCGCGCGGAGAACCCGGGACGCTATGAGTCCTACGTGGATCTCGAACCGGGCGTATGGACCAGGATGAAGATCGTAGTTTCCGGAACTAAGGCAAGTCTCTCCGTCAATGATGCGCAACAGCCTTGCCTGATCGTGAATGACTTGAAACTCGGCGAACGTCACGGCCAAATCGCGCTTTGGGCTCATACGAGCACGGAAGCGTATTTTTCCAACTTGACCGTGCGATAAGGACGCGAACCACCCCGAGGGAAAGACCCCTTGCCCGGGTTGGTTCCCGTTGTGAGCCGTCAACATTAGGAGGAAGCAAAGTGAACACTGAAGCTGCAGGTGTACAAAACGAAGCCACCCCGCCGGAAACATCTGTGGTTGCCGCTCCCAGTGAGGTCAAGTTGTGGCAGAGGGTTTTTTACGGTCGGAACGGAATCCGGTCCGGATGGCGGGTGATCGTCTACGTCGCCATTTTCGCGGCAGCCCTCTACCTCCTCCAAAATGCTCTTCTCAAGATCCCATCGATCGCTCGAATCATCAGAAGTGCCCGACAGGGGACACTCAATCCGGCCGCTCAGTTGTTAACCGAAAGCACCACGATTGCCTCGGCGTTTGGGGCAGCGTGGATCATGTCGAAGATCGAAAAGCGAAAGTTCGGGGCCTATGGCATCCCACTTCGGGGTGCCCTCGGGAAGACATTCTGGCTGGGAATTGTCTTTGGCCTGTTATTTGAAACGGTCGAGATGCTGCTGATTTCCGCTATGGGCGGATTTTCCTTCGGCACCCTGGCTCTGGCGGGAACCGAGCTCGCGAAATTCGCGGGCCTCTGGGCCGTAGGTTTTTTCATGGTTGGAGTGTTCGAGGAGTTCCTCTTTCGCGGATATGCACAGTTCACTCTCGCCGAGGGGATTGGCTTTTGGCCCTCGGCATTGCTGCTGTCCACAATGTTCGGGGCAGTGCACTTGGGAAATCCGGGAGAGGGTTGGGTTGGTGCGTTGTCGGTCGCAATGTTCGGGATCTTCGCCTGTTTCACCCTGTACCGCACCGGGAACCTATGGTTTGCCATTGGATTCCACGCCGCCACTGACTACGCAGAAACCTTCATTTATTCTGTGCCCGACAGCGGCTTGCTGGCCACCGGGCATCTGCTCAATTCCACATTGCATGGTCCGCGCTGGCTGAGCGGAGGAACCATTGGCCCGGAAGGGAGCGTAGTCGATTTCGCGCTAACGCTCGCCGGGTTCTTCGTGGTTGCTTTGCTGTTTCCGAAAGAGCAGCGCCTGATGGCACGCAAAATCGCGTGATCACCTATGCTGCCTGCATCTGTCCGCATTCGAGTTGAACCCCAAAGCGTAAGGTTGCCGACTGCTGTCGGAGAGGATTCTATGTCAGAACTGAAACACGAGTTCATACGCCGGTGCTTACGGTGGTCTGTAGATCGGAGGAGCTTCCTAGCGATAACCCTTGCTCTCCTGGCGACCTTGGTCCTCGTCTCCAGCGCTATCGCACAGGACGGCGGCCATTCCGGTTTTGATGTTTTGCAACTGGATCGTTCCGTGGATCCGTGTGTGGACTTCTATCAGTTCTCGTGCGGAGGTTGGCGTGCCAAACATCCACTGCCGCCGGACAAGGGACGTTACAACCGCTACGATGAGATGGCCGAATCGAACAAGAACAAGATGCGACAGATTCTGGAATCCGCCCCCGAGCCGGGTACTCCACGCAATTCTCCGAGCCGCCAGGTGGGCGACTATTATGCGGCCTGCATCGACGAATCCGCGGCCGAAAAGAAAGGGACACAGCCGCTTGATCCCTATCTGTCCAGGATAGGCACACTTCACGACAAACGTGCTTTGCTTGCGTTGATGGCCAGTCTCGATGCCGAAGGGATTCCGACACTATTTAGTTTCAGTTCCGCACCTGACCTTCACCAGTCTTCCATGATGATCGCCGAATTGGATCAGGGTGGTCTGAGCCTTCCTGACAAGGACTTCTACCTGACCGGCGACAAGAAGGCGATCGAGCGGCGGCAGAAGTTTAGCGAACACATGACCCGCATGTTCACTCTAGTAGGGGAGCTACTGCCTGACGCCAAAGCGGATGCCGAAACATTCGTCCGGTCTGGTGAGTGAGTACTACGCATTCAACAGTCAATATCTCCGCGGCGCGGCCACCATCGAACCGCGCTGGAAACGCTGTGTGAGTGCGGTCGACAACCAATTGGGTGAGGCTTCGGGAAAACTTTTTGTGGATAAGTACTTCGGAGCCGCAGGCCGGGAGAACGTCCGCCGCATCGTGCAAAACGTGTTGAGCGAGCTTGAAGAAGGGATCCGTACGGCGGACTGGATGTCTCCGGAAACGAAACAGAAAGCGCTTGTGAAGTTAAAGAAGATCGATGCGTCCAAGCTCGGTTTTCCCGATAAATATCGGGACTACTCGAGCATCGTCATAACGCGCGATGACTTTATTGCCAACTACACCCACGCCAGTCAGTTCGAATCCAGGCGGCAGAAAGCCAAGATCGGCAAGTCTCTCGATCGAAGCGAATGGGAGATGACTCCACCTACGGTGAATGCATACTACGAACCGGCCTTTAATGAAATCGTGCTACCGGCCGGGATCCTGCAACCGCCCATGTTCGACAAGGACTCAGACGAGGCTTACAGCTATGGCGCGATCGGCCGGGTGATTGGGCATGAGCTGACTCATGGTTTCGACGATGAAGGCCGCAAGTTCGATGGCGACGGAAACCTGACCGACTGGTGGACAGAGGCAGATGCGAAATCATTTGACGAGCGGGCATCCTGCGTGGCGAAGCAGTACTCCGGTTACTCTCCGGTGGACGATGGCAACGGCAAGCCACTCTACCTGAATGGGAGACTCACCCTCGGAGAGAACGTTGCCGATAACGGCGGCCTGCGATTTGCGTATTCGGCATACCTCAAGTCCCAGCAAGGCAAGGAGAGCAAGGTGGTAGATGGGTTCACCCCGGAGCAGCGGGTGTTCCTGGGGTATGCCATCAGTCGCTGCGAAAACGTCGCTCAGGAGACCTCTCGCTTGCTGATCGTGACCGATCCTCACTCGCCCGCAAAATTCCGCCTGATTGGTCCGATCGTGAATATGCCGGAGTTCCAAAGCGCATTCGCCTGCAAGGCGGGACAGCCCATGGTTTCTGCGAATCGGTGCCGAGTGTGGTAGCACACGGAGGAAAGTGAATTGATATCCACGAGTAAACCGGACGTCATTCGAGCTCTTTTTCGGCTGCTAGCAGCCCTGTTGATTGTTGCCAGTCCAGCATTCGGCGGTTCGGCGGATGCCGACCAGCGACAGATCACCAAACTCGCGAATGGAGTGTATGCCATCCAGCACAACAGTTTGAACGACGGCAGCGTCAATGGAAACACCACGGTCATTATCGGAAACCGGGAAGTTTTCGTTGTCGACTCCTGTTACTTGCCGTCCCTGGCGCGCGGCGATATCGCACAGATTCGCAAGTGGACTGACAAGCCTGTGCGCTATCTCCTGAATACCCATTTCCACAACGACCACAACAATGGGAACAAGACCTACCTCGACGCATTTCCTTTCCTGGCCATCGTCGCCCAGGAAGAGACCAAGAAAGACATGGACCTCATTCAACCGGGGAACGTTGAGCGGGCGCCAAAGCAGATGGCGGACACAATTGCTGCCCTGAAGCAGGGGAAAACTCCCAGCGGCCGCACACTCTCCGAGGACGAGAAGAAACAAGTCCTGGAGATTCTGCCGGGCCTTGAGCAACAAGAGGCGGAGCTGAAGACATTGGCGTACCAGCCTCCCACTCTCACCTTTAACGATCGGCTCGATTTCAACCTCGGAAATCGGGAAGTGCAGGTGAAATACCTGGGGCGCGGCAACACTTCAGGAGATGCGGTCGTGTACCTGCCCAAGGAAAGAATCTTAGTCGCGGGCGACTTGTTGGTTCAACCCATCCCATACACCTACGACGGCTACCCCACCGAATGGGTGAATACGCTGGAGAAGATGGCGCCGCCTGGATGCGAACACGATTGTTCCCGGACACGGCCCGATCCTGCATGACAAAGCGTACCTCTATCAAGTACGGGACCTGCTGAAAAGCGCGGTGGACCAGGTGCGGGCGCGGATTCGCCAAATAGGCTTTCCTGGCTCTCACTCGGTCGATGATGTCAAAGGCGCAGTGGACTTGACGCCGTTCCGGACAAAATTTGCCGGTGAAGACAAGGATCTTGGAGCGGAGTTCGACGATATGACCGTTCACCTTGTGAAGATCGCGTTCACCGAAGCTGCGCAGCGCTGATCGAAGCAGTAACTTCTGCAGTCGCGACTTTTGCCTTCTAACTTGCTGAAAGGAGTTTGTTGACCAATGAGAATCCGACAGGTTATGCCTCTGCTTGTGATTACTTTGTCTCTCTCTGCCACCGCCAGGGCCGCTGAGACCGGTATGACAGACGAGGACCGGGAGCACTTACTGGTGCATTTTGAAATGACGGGGCAAGTGTTGGCCGAGCAGGTGCGCGGACTTTCCCAGGCACAGCTTGAATACCGCGCCTCACCCGATCGCTGGTCAATTCGCGAATGCGTTTCTCATTTAGCAGTCGCCGAACCAGATTATTGGCGCGATCTGATGAAGGCGGTGAAGGCGCCAGCCGATATGAAGGGCAAGAAATCGTCGAATACCGATGCCGACATTCTGTGGTACGGCATCGATCGCGTCGTGCATACGAAGACGGGCGGGGGGCACGAGAAGGTCGATACCTATAAGGACCTCGGCGAGGCGTTGGCAAAGTTCCGGGCGCTGCGTGCAACCATGATCGACTACATCAAATCAACCCGCGACGACCTGCGCGCCCATAGCTTCGGACCGAGTGCCGCGATCGATTGCTGGCAGTGGATGCTCGAAATCTCGACGCATGCGGAGCGACATATTCAACAGATTCGCGAAATCAAAGCCGATCCTAACTTTCCAAAGAATTGATCGGTAGGAGTTAAGCCATGAAGAATTGGGCGTCGATGCCCAGACGCAGATTCCAACAGAATGATTGGTGTGGCGGGCTAGTGACACCTTAAATGAGGAAGCAAATGTCTCGAATCATCAGCGTCGCCTTCTTCCTGTGTGTCAGTGTGGGAATGACCGCGCAGGCCCCGCAGGATCAGCCAAAGGTAGTCAAGATCAACGACTCGATCTACATGGCTCCGTTGGGGGCCAATGTGTATCTCCTGACTACGCCTGAGGGAGACGTCGTTATTGACACTGGCAACCTCGGCGTGGCTCCGGATGCCAGGAAACTTCTGAGAGCGGAGAGCCACGCGCCGGTTAAGTACATCATTTTGACGCATGGCCATGCTGACCATATCGCTGGGATCAGTCTTTGGAAAGAAGCCGGAACGCAGATCATTGCCCAAAGGAATTACGTTGAGCTCCTCGATTACGTCGCCCGGCTTGAGGACTTCTTCGCCCCGCGTAACGCGGCTGCGTTCAACCGTCCGCCACAGGAAGCGGGCCCGTGGAAAGGGAACTATGGCGCGAAGATCGAGCCAACTATCTTGTTCGATGAAACGTACGAATTTACGTTGGGGGGAGTGCAATTCCAATTATTCAGCACACCCGGAGAGACACCCGATCATTTGACGGTGTGGATTCCGAACTACAAGACAGCCTTCATTGGTGACAACTACAACGGGTTCGGAGAACCGGAGCCGGTGTCGTTTCCGAACCTCTATGCGTTGAGGGGCACGAAGCCACGCTGGGCTCTCGACTGGATTCGTTCGATTGATAAAGTGCTGTCTCTCAAGCCTGACGTGCTACTTTCGGGTCACGGAGAGCCGATTGTCGGGAACGACGAGATTACGCGACGGCTCACGCGTTTTCGCAATGCCATTCAGTACGTTCACGATGAGGTCGTCAAGGGAATGAACTCCGGCAAAGATGTATTCACCCTGATGCGCGAAATAAAGCTCCCAGCCAGCTTCGACATGACGGAGTCTTTTGGAAAGGTCAGTCGGTCAGTGCGCGGAATCTACGACGGGTATGCGGGATGGTACGACATGAATCCGTCGACCATGTACGAATTGCCGCCATCTTCCGTGTACCCGGATCTGGTCAGGCTCGCCGGAGGCCCGGAACCCGTAGTGCGGCTGGCGCAGGAAAAATTGGAAGCCGGCAAGCCGGTCGAGGCTTTGCACTTGACCGACGTCGTTCTCGCATACGATCCGAACAACAATGCCGCGCTGGCCGCCCGGCTTAAGACATTGGAGAACCTGCGAGAACACAATGAAAACTACCTTGAAGTCGGCTACCTGGATTACGGAATCAACACCACCAAAGCGAAACTAGGGTCAAAATAAGTCATGGCTCGTAAGCTCCGCCGCAATTGCGGGGCGACGCACTGTTTGCGAGGAAGCGCCGCCTTGCATTTGGTTCGGTAAGTTCGCCGATCGGATGAGTATTCAACCGCATGGGAATTCGTGTTTATGAAATGCTGCCACACTATCGCCCCGGCGCCAGACTGGTCATGCTGGCGCATGCGGCATCGAAATCGGCCTTGCCACCCCACTCAAGACTCACCGACGCATGCTCGACTCTCAGGCCGGAGCGGATTTTTTTGGACCATTCTCCGCGATCGTCCATTCTGAGTTGCGGGCCGTGCCAATATCCGAAAAGGTCGAAGTAGCCTCTTTTGTTGCCACCGGCGAACGCATCGTGGGCAGTTCTCCGCTCAAGCAGGCGAAACTCCATCAAGGCACCATCGGTGCTCCGCCATCCGCCATAGATCGTACCGCTCAGGTTCAGGTATTGCGTCACGCCCCGTGAAGTACACAGTAGCGCGTTGCCCTGTATGCCTCCTGTGGGGCGCAAGCCATCAAGATGAAGGCGCGAGAAGTGCGACGCGGGAAAGAGAGTAACAATCAGAGGATAGGTTCCGCGCTTCGTAACCAGTTTGCCCGTCCCCGTCCAATACAACAGGGGCGTCCAGCGCTCACCCATATGAAATGCCCAGGGATCCAGCGCCACAACCACGGCATAGACCGCGAACAAGCAGGCAATCAGTCCGGAGACGCCGAAACGCCCACGCTGTTTCCTCTGGGCGCCGACACTTAAGCTATAGCCGGCCCTCTCCAATCCCCCTCCTTATTTCGCATCGCCACAACTGGAGCCCAGCCACTTGGAGGTCCATGTGCCTTCCAAGTTCATGGTGTGATCGTTACTGTCCACCGTCGAATGGTACGAACCATTGACATGTTCTGGATCAACCGCTACGAGTTCAAGCATCCCGGTTGCATGCATGCCCGCTGTCTCGCAGACAATTTTTCCCTTGACATTTGTGCTTGTGGAATTGACCACGGTCGTGGTGCATGCCTTTGCTTCGGCGATCTTCAATCTGTCTCTTTCCAAGTCCTCCTTGGTGACACAGTGCTTCTCGGTTTCGGTGCTCGTGTGCCCACCTGAGTTCGCCTTCATTCTCTCCTCCATCCTGGTGCGCTGCTCTGGTGTCAATCGGTTCAGCATTTCAGGAGGGATCCCCATCTCGCCTGCCCTCTTGATCGTTCGCGTGCTTTCCCAAAGGCCCGGCTTAATATTCAGGGATTGCAGCTTAATCGGGGATTGGGCTGACTTCTGAGTCTGGGCCAAGGCAGCGCTCGCGTCGATACCTGTAAGCGGGAAACCGAAGCTGGCCAATCCGAACAACATTGTGACGAATTTCTTCACGGTGCGTCTCCTTTGACAAAAACTGGTCTCACTTCCAACGCTGGGCAGAATGCGTCAAAGCGGGCGAAGGGTCAAATGAAACGCAAATTAAACCGTTCTGACATGACAAACCTTTTGTATTGAGGATGCTAGGAGGTTTGCTGACACGGGGAATCGTTCGGGAAACAGGAGGCACTCTGGGTCTGCCCTGCAACGAAGTTACGTGGCACAACACTACTTTAGGTAGCGTTGTATTTTGTGGCAGACCGTTACCGTCAATGCTATGATTCCAGCCACATTCGTGGGGGACGGGCTCATGGAAAGCACGGCCGAAGTCGGCAATGTCTTTCGCTTCGGGTTGTTCGAGGCAAATTCCACAAGCAATACGCTCACACGTGACCGTCTTCGAGTCAAAATCCAGGATCAACCTTTCCAGCTCTTGATGTTGTTGCTTCATCGTCCTGGCGAAGTTGTGACTCGAGAAGAGTTGCGACGGAGCCTGTGGCCCGAAGGAACGTACGTCGATTTTGACGGGAGTCTTAACGTCATCCTCAAGAGGCTTCGAGCCGCGCTCGATGACGACCCCGAGAACCCGCGATTCGTCCAGACGGTCCCGAGACGGGGTTACCGCTTCATCGCCCCGGTTGCCGTGGAGAAGACCCCTGAACCGGTTTCCGAGCAAGCCGTTCGCCACGCCACGTTGCCGTTCGAAAGTTCTCAATCTTCCGCTCAGGCTTCTGCGATAACTGCATTTCCTGCTCCGAACTTGCAACGGCGCCGCTCTCCTTATATATACGCAGGCTTTGCCTCTCTTATCTTGCTGCTCTCGATAGGCGTATCGCTCGCGTGGCACTACGGGCGGTTCGGGACCAAGCCGACCATATATTCCGTCCAGATGCGCAAGTCGGTTGCGGTGCTTGGATTCCAAAATCTGTCAGGCCGTGCGGAAGACGCTTGGCTGGCGGCAGGCCTTTCGGAGATGTTGAGCACGGAACTTTCAGGTGGCGAAAAATTACGACTTGTTTCCGGGGAGGATGTCTCCAATCTGCGAGTCTCTGCCCCATGGCCTTCAGCCGACTCGCTCGATCGCGGCACCAGTGCACGCATTGGCGACGCCCTGAACAGCGACGTGCTGGTGCTCGGCTCATACATGGTGATCGGCACAGCTGATCAGGGTCAACTGCGGCTTGACGTCCGTATGCAGAATGGTAAGACGGGCGAAATACTTACGGAAACTGCAGAGGTCGGTAGCCGGCAGGATCTGTTCCGTTTGGTTTCGCGAATCGGCTCCCAACTGCGCAGTCGCCTTGGTGTTGAGCAGTTACAGGGTACCGAAGAAGCCAGCGTGCTCGCTGCTTTGCCGGTGGATCCAGAAGCGGCGCGGTTCTATACCCTTGGAGTCACGAAGCTCAGGCAGTTTGATGCACTCGCAGCCAAGGACCTGCTCGAACAAGCGGCCGAAATCGATCCCAAATTCTCGCTGGTGCACGCCATGTTGGCGCATGCGTGGTCGCAACTAGGGTACCAGCAGGAGTATCAACAAGAAGCCAAAAAGGCATTCGACCTTTCTACCGACCTCCCTCGGGCCCAGCGGCTGTTAGTGGAAGGGGAGTTTTACGAGAGCATTGGAAGGCAGGAGCGGGCCGCGTCGGTGTATCACGCGCTCTTTGAATTATTTCCCGACAACGTGGAATACGCCTTGCGACTGGTTTCGGCGCAGAGCTTGTCGGGTCACGGCACTCGGGCGATGGAAGTTATTCGTAAATTGCGGAACCTGCCAGCGCCTTCATCCGAGGATCCGCGAATTGATTTAGCGGAATCGCGGGCGATGAAAGATGACAAACCGGCGGCGCTGGTCTTGGTACGAAGCGCGATGAGCAAAGCATCCAGCCGAGGACAAAAGCTGGTTTATGCGCTGGCGAGAAAAGAAGAGTGCATGCTTCTTAATTACACTGAACATCCCGACCAGGCCCTGCCGTCTTGCGAAGATGCGTTCAACATTTTCCTGTCTGCTGGAAACAAAGTTGCTGCCGCCGACTCTGTGCGCCAGATGGCGGACACGTTCGGAACTCAAGGCCATTACGAGCGCGCAATTGAAACATACCAGCGAGCGCTGAACCTGCTGGACGGCCTGGGAGAACACGAAAAAACAGGGTCCGTTCTGAATAACATGGCCATTGACTATGAGAATCAGGGAAAGCTCGATCGCGCTGAACAGTTATACCGCGAGGCTAAGGCCGAATTCGAGCAGAGCGGCGATCTGAACAACGAGGCGACCGCGATGGGCAATATTGCGGACATCTACTACCTCCGGGGCAATTTGAAAACGGCGGAGAAGTCGTATCAGGAAGCGTTGAAAGTAGAGACCTCGCGGGAGAATAGCGATCCGGGCTATTTGTTGTATCGACTCGGCGACTTGAGCTTAACCGAGGGGCGAGTTCAGGATGCCCACCGTTTCGCACAGCAGGCAGTCGACTCTTACCTCTCGACCCACGGATCGTATCAATACCTGACCGGTGCGATGATTGTCCTTGGCGAGGCGTTGAAGGCGCAGGACGATCTGGCCGGAGCGCGCTCACAATTCGAACAAACGCTGGCCATGCGGCAGAAGATGGGTGCGCTGCAACTTACCGCCGAGAGCCAGGCGGAGCTCGCCGCTTTGGACATCGAAGAAGGCCGAACCGGGGAAGCTGCACCTTTGATTCGAACTGCACTCGCTGAATTTGAGAAAGAAAAAGGCGATCCGGATTCAAGCACCGCGTATACGCTTTTAAGCCGGGCCTTGCTTATGCAAGGCGAACTGGACGAAGCACGCAAAGCGGCCCAGCACGGAGCTGACCTCAGTCTTACCAGTTCGGATCCCGCGTTGAGACTGCCTGCTCAAATTCAGCAAGCGCGAGTGGATATGGCCAGTTCGAAGGATGAGAATGCAAATTCAGCATCGGCCTCGCGGCACCTGAATTCGGTCATTGCCACCGCCAAACGACTGGGTTATTACAACTTCGAAAGCGAAGCGCGACTGGCACTCGGCCAACTAGAACTGAAAATCAACTCCTCATTGGGGCACAAGCAGCTGAAAGCGCTCGCCGCAGAAACTCGCAATCGTGCTTATCAGCTCGTCGCCCGTCACGCGGAAGAACTAATGTCCGGCGAAACAGTGGTCGCTGAGAATCGCTCAACCCACTAACAGTCGCCTGCACAAGCCCCGTCTCCTACGCCGCACCTGACCAGAGTTTCCCGGCCCCCAATCGAATTGCTCGTTGCAGGTCTTACTCTGTGAGTCTCCCTTCTGTGTCATCTGTCGCTACAACCCATTGAGACAGCAGTGCTTATTAAGTCAGCGTCTTTTAATCTGTGTTTCCTTTGACGCCCGCACTCTCACGCAGTATTTCAGACGCATGCGGCAACGGGAAGGAGCGGGACAAATGAACTGGATGAATTGCGGCAGGCAGAACTGGGTAATTAAAGGGGTGGTTGTGATCACTTGCTGGTTTTGGACAGGAAACGCAGTTCACGGGCAAGTGACGAAGCCGACGGTCCTGCTGCATCCGCAGCGCACCACGATTTTGAGCGCAGTATGCACGGTCAGCCAACTGCAGCTGCGGTTCCGGACTGGAAACGACGATCTTCGCGGCGGGCAGAACAACTTGAACGTAGAGATCCACTTCGCTGATGGCACGATGCAGGTTGCAAACAATGTGAACCACGGCGCGAATTGGGGCAACAACAGCACGAATCTCGTGACTGTTCCACTGCAACGGCCGGTCGCGCCGAACCAGATCAAGTCAATTGGGCTGGTCCACTTGGCAGCGGGCGGTTATACCCCTCCTTCTGCTGGAAGAGTTGGCGCGTTGGCCACTCCGGCGGGCCCGGCGCTTGCGCCGATCTACGCGGCACAAGGTGTGAAATCGGAAGACAACTGGGATATGGGGGAGTTCCAGGCGAGCGCGATCGGAAACAACGTTTCCGGTGTGCCCATCGCCTCCTTCGGATTCCATCGCTTCACAGGTAGTAACCCGAATCTTTCGATTCCGGCGAGGCTGGATGTGGGCTGTCCCGCAGAGAACCAAGTGAGCAAGCTGGTCTTCGCATTCGGGACCGGAGACGACGACCTCCGGGGAGGAAATGACAATCTGAATATCACGATTCATTTCGCTGACGGCACGACCCAATTTGAGCCGAATGTCAATCACGGCCAAAGATGGGCGGATGGAAGCACCAACGGGGCCGAGGTTCTCCTCAACCGACCCGTAACCATCGACCAGATCAAGACCATAACCCTCTCTGACACATTCACCGGCGGCTCAGGCGGAGACAACTGGAACATGAACTCGATGCAAGTTGACGCGTGGGCGAACTCTGTATCTCACCGCATCGCCCAGTTCGGGTTTCACCGCTTCAGCGCGGACTCGTCCGGACCTAAGGCAAAAGAACTGACGATTCGGCTCAAGTAGAGGCGGGCGCGTTGGCAAAGGCCATGAGGCCAACTGATGAAGGGGAGGAAACGAGATGCGTAGGAATCTGACACTCATTCTGCTGCTGACCGGGCTGTGCTGTGGAACAACTTTGGCCCAGGAAGACAGAGATCCGATCCAAGGCTCGACGGCTACCTCCTTGATGCGGGCCAGGAGCATCAACCCCGCGGTGAACGGTAGGAAGTGGAAATCCAACCGGTTAATCTCGTCGGCCCTGGCTCGATCCGTGCTGGTGACTGCAACCGGCAGCAGGCCGAGCGGCGATGGCGGAAACTCCGCTGTGATTGGTCTGCTGCGAAAGCAGAGTGCGGCAGTACCAACCATTCTCTCGTCGGGAGCGAGTGCTCGTACCTTCACAGGCGGCGTGCGCCCCGCGGGCACACCCCAGAGTGGGATGCTGCTGAACCACGGAACAAACTCGCAACTAATGGGAAACGGTGCCGCGCCACCGGTTGGCGCAGGCCAGACGATGTCCGCGTCCGGTAGCCGGACAACACCGAACAGCTCTCCTGCTACGACATCAGCAGCTCAGAACGGACCTACTCGACACCAAGCTCCCGATTCGCCAAAGCCGCAAATGATCGGCACTCGGGCTCCGAATCCAACACAGTTATGCATGGGCGGAATCGCAAGTGTGGATGGGCAGAAATCGAGGATATGGTTCAGCCCCGTGTCCGGGCCAGATGGCAAGTTCGTGATCCAGGGTTGTGAATTTGGGAACACTCCCGGTCAGGTTTATTTGAGCGGCCTGCATTACGTTTCAGCTTCGCCGACGGGCGGCTCAGGCAGAGTGGTGGCAACACTAGTCCGCGATCGAGTGTCATTTCAGATTACCCCTGACGGGTGGAGTGACCGGCAGATCATCGCGCAAATTGATCCGAATGCCAGTGGTTTCTATGATACGAACAACGTCACACTGGTAGTAAAGACCGCCGGCGGGCAGGAATATCAGGCGGCCGGGATGAATTTCCTGGCGGCACGCGAAGACCAGACGCTCAAGCTGCTCCCAAAACCGGCAGTCTGCGCGCAATCCACCGGCTACTCGTGCGTGCCTTCGGGAGTCAGTCTGGCCGCGGTCAACGCTATTGTGGCCGGCCCTGTTCAGCCCGAAGTTGAGTCGCCCTCATTAGCCCTGCTTGAGCCGGGAGAGACGATTGCGGTCGCGCGTGAAACAGCAGTCGATCAGTTCCCGATTCCAGCGAATCCGGGGCGCAGTTTCCCGGGCGGCACAGACGCGTATCAATTCCATTTTGCGCCGGGATTTCAGCTGGACCCGCAGACCGGAGTGCAGTTGCGCCACTCGAGCCCCGACGCCAGTTTTTGCCAAACAGTCGGCGGAGAGCCCTCCAAGAACGGCAACTGGGGTGTGAACTACACGTCAACGTCCTCCTTTCAGATCTCCTGGCAGGCGGATGACTGCTGGCCGAATTCGATCATGACCAGCGGCAAGTCACTGGACGTTCTCAATTACGCGAGCGTGTCGGCCTATGCGCTGGAGATCACCGTTCTGGGACCGCGCGGCGTGAGCCCGTGGCCGAACGGGAGTATGGGCTCGCTGGCTACAGCGCCTCAACCTTTGCCATTGCTGCTGAAGCAATGAGGGTTCAGTGAAGAGGAGAACAGGACCTTATGAACAAGAATTTCCGACTTTTGATGATGATTGCAGTTCTGAGCAGCACCGGCGTCGCAGGCCAGGTGTCCCCCTCAATGCCTGCGCCGAACCGCAACATCACCGGGCCTTCTGCGCATCGGCCACCCGGCGCCGATCACCCAGAGAGCACCGCTGGAACTATCGAGGGCTTTGTGTACTGGGATGCAAACTCTGTCAGACACATGCCGGCCAACAGTTGCAGCGGGCTGGCGATTACGGTGAGTGTCGGAAGTTCCTCGGGCGGCCCACTCACGGCATACACGCCGCTGGGCACGCTCAGCAACAACTTCAAATATGTCGGAGAGGTAAAGGAGTTTCTGGTCGGAGGCAAGATCAACGTCTACGACGTGTGCACCTATGCATATGACAAAGTGCCCGTAGGACCGGATCTCCAGGTGAGTCTCACAGTCGCCCAGTCGGGCGAGTTCTTGCCCGCGGCAGTTCCGCAATTTTCAATTCTCGGCCCAATCAAGATCGTTAATGGGCAATGCAATATGCTGCCGCGCATCGTGAATCCGGCTCCTTCTGACCTGGCTGCTCATTGGGGCTCGTGCCAGAACATGGCCTATGACGTGAACTTTGTCATGCAGAAACCACCACGCCAGCAACTCGGCTTGGCCTCTCCTCCTCCGGGCAACTCCGGCGGTAAGAGCGGAATGCTTTCAGCCGCGCCGCAGCAGGGAATGCTCTTATCGGGCGCAAAGCAAAACGGGCAATCGCAGAGTAATTCAGACGCGCTGCTAGGGAATCAGCAAGTTGCCACAGGCCAGAGTGGAGGACAGCAGAATCCGGGAAGCAAGGTGGGGCTCAATCCGCAGCCCTCTCGACCTCCGCAACAGTTGACCAATGCCGACGTGATCCACATGGTTCGAGCTGAAATCGCGGAATCGGTAATTGTGCATTCCATTCAATCTTCAACTAAGCAATTCGATTTTTCGCCCGCAGGTATACAAGCACTTCAGCAAGCGCATGTGAGCCCAGCGGTTCTCGCCGCGATGTGTGATGGAAGCGCGCACTCGTGCCCGCAAGGGTTGGAAAACAACGCACCGGTAAGTCCGGAGAGCAAAGTCGAACTCAACCCGCAGCCGTTTCCGCCGCGCACGAGTATGACGGGCCGGGTGAATCAGGGTGCGCAGGCTTCGTTGAATCAGCAGCCATTTCCGCCCAAGGCGAAGGGCGTGTCGCCAGTAAGGCCTGCTTTGAAGCCAATAAAACTCTCGGCGCCCAAAGCGTTGCGAAAAGTCAGCAACCCTCTTCTTTCACAGCAGAACGCGAGCATCATTGCGGTCCTTCAGCAACAGAAGCACGCGGCGGAGCAGGATGCATCAACGATGAAGCTTGGCATAGGATCCGCTGCCGCGGTTCTAAATTCGCGCACGCCGATAGCCTCGAATGTTCAGGGAAACGCACTCACTCAGGGACTCGGCCCCTCGAATACCCAGAGCGAGCGGGTAAACCTTAAGTCCTTAAGTCATGCCCCTAGCTTCAATACGATTGTGCTGACGTGCACGAATGATCCGTCACCCAGAGTACTGCGCGTGAGCGGAGGAGAAGTGCCTGCGGTTTTTACTCCCGAAGCCAAATACAACCTCTACACGATTACAGGTTGCAGCTTTGGGCAGTCTCAATCGGGCAACTCCGCATTTATATACGGCGTGAACGGTTTCAAAGCAAATCTCAACATCGATTTTTGGAGCGAGAACGGGATCACCGCTCATCTGGATCCGACGCTCGCAGGCGCGCTCGATCAGGACAACGTGACTCTGGTAGTCGCCCCCGCGGGAAAACAGCCCTTCAACAAGTCCGGATACAAGTTCTACGCGGCGCGTGGCATGCCCGGGCCGGATGGCAATCCGCAGGAAGTTCCTATGGCTTACAACTCGATTCCGCAATCGAAAATTGGACTGTTCAACGTGCCGAATTTCGCCTCTGGTATAGATCAGCTTCCGTCCAGCGCCACATCCTCTTTCCCCAACTTCTCATTTCAAGGCACGCCTGTTACCGGGTGGGTTTTTCGATATTCGTACGAACATAACGACCAAAGTGACACTGCCACTGCTGATTGCTACATTAATGACACTGCATTTACCAATGCTTCCTGTTTTCCGTTCTATGACATCGGTTGGAAGCCAACACCTAATGGCGTACAACAGATTACTCCTTGGCAACTGAAATCAGATACGTGGGACTTTAGCCGGCTTGCTCCCGGATTTCAGATCAGCTCCTATCAGCTATACGTCAGCACACTAGACCCGGCCAGCTTGTGTGGCGCATGGGACCAGTACAATTTCGAGGCTTACCTTGACGGCGACTGGGATTTCAGTCTAACGCCGCAAAACCAAATTGCGGTGACCTGGCCCATCTATCACTGCCGTGTTGGGGAGTTCAGCCTAAGAACAGATAGGGCGAACCAGTCCGCGTACGGCCTGGAGGTCTCGGTCCTCGGCCCGCGCTGCGTGGATCCATGGACTGGGCAGAAGGACCAGACCTGCATGAACAAGATCAAGCAGCTTCTTGATTAATGGACTCCAAGCTCCATGCTTGGACCAACCGCGGCGGACGCCCTAAATAGGAGTTAATGATATGAAACGACGAATTGACTTCGAAACGATCCTGCAGCTAGCAACGCTTGCGACAATGTTGCTGAGCCTTTCCGTGAGCGTCATGGGCCAGCAGCAGCCTCCAACAGTTACCAGGCCGTCCGCGTCGAGCGTGCAGGTTACTCCGCGCGGAACTGCTTCTCCTTTGGGCAGCGCAACCAATGCGACTACGGGGATGAAGCCTGCAGTGGGTGCAATCACAGGCTTCGTGTACTGGCAAATGAATGTCCTTCAACCCAGTTCCACTTGCCAGGGTTTGACGGTGAAGGTTGTCACAGTCAGCAAGGTCGGAATGCCACTACAGCTCCTCTCAACAACAAACAGTCTTACGGCGTCAGGGCCAATGACTGACACTTCGTCACCGGGCACTCCGAAATACATGCTTTGTTCCTATGCGTTCCAGAACATGCCCGAAAATGTCGCCTTGCGCGTGCTTTTGTATGGCACGTCTTCGTCATCTGTGTCGATGCCATCTCCCTTTCAGATCCCCGGAGGCAATTGCAATTCGACGCCCTCTAGCAGTTTTTCATTTATCCTGACCGGCGGCGAATTGCTTTGTGGCAACGGCGCATTCAACATCAATTTCAAGGTCACGTCTGCGGCGGTCGCGGCCCCGCGTCCCACAACGCCTTCAATATTGCTGCCACACGCTCCCAGTCCCGGTGGCATGCTCTCGCAGCCACAAGCTGCACCCGCTAACGCAACACCCGGGGCACCTAAAACGAGTGGCGCCACACTGCTGTCGCCGAATCCAATCGCGCCGGGAAGCGCGAGCAGCACTCCGGCTTCGAATGGAATGCTAGCGCCCCCAGTGAAATCAGGAAGTGGGGCAGCGACAGGCGGCTCTGGCGGATTTACCGGCGGGGTTAAACAGGGAGCGGCACCGCCTCAGAAACTCCTAACCAACGCCGACGTGATCAGGATGCAGAAGGCCGGGATTTCGGAATCGGTCATCGTTCACTCGATTCAATCTTCAACTAGCCAATTCGACTTCTCGCCCACAAGCTTGCAAGCGCTTCGCCAAGCGCACGTGAGTCCGAAGGTGCTTGCGGCGATGTGCGATGGCAGCACGCGCGCCTGCCCGCAAGATGTCGGGACTATCGCGACTGCAAGTCCAGGAAGCAAAGTCGAGTTGAACCCGCAGCCGTTCCCGCCACGTACGGCTGCGAATGCCGCGGGCGGAACGCCCGGTGCAACGGTGTCCCTCAATGCAAAGCCGCTTCCGCCCAAAGTCGACATTAGCAAGTTGCGGAAAGGAATAGTTGTAAAGAATCCAATGCTCGGCAACTCCGCGATTCTGCTAACTCTCAAACTGCAGAAGCAAGCCGCAGATCTTCAGGCCGGGCAAGTTCTTTCCGCTCAGGTCGGGTCGCGCGCTTCGAGCACAGCAACGTCGCCTCCCGTGCTTACGGGAGGGGCCCCCTCGGGTGGTTCCAAGGCAACAGATCTGCTGATCCCTACGAGACGCGCGACCATTTGTGCCGGTGGGCACACTACAATTAGTGCAGTCAATCAACAAGCCAGCAATCTCTCGCGAACAACGAACACGACCTATAGCCCGATCGTGTTCACTTCCGATCCGGCTTATAACCACTACACGATCGCAGGATGTGGGTTTGGCACGACGCCGGGCCAGATTTACCTAACTGCTGGCCCAAGTAGTTTCTCGGCACACAATGGCAGAGTCTTACTCGTTCCGGCAAATGGCCAGACTTGGGGGAACCAGTGGTCCGATACCTTCATAGACGCGCACGTCGATCCCACAGTTTCCGCAGAATTCGATCAGAACAATGTCAATCTCATAGTTGAACCCCTGAGTGGCACGCCAGCGCAGGCTTCCGGTTTCTCCTTCTATGCCAAGCGAGGATCTCCGATTCCAATAAGCAGCGTGCCGCAGGGAGATTGGACGGTCAATTTTGATTTCGGTGGAGCTCTACCCGACATTGGAGATGAATGGAATTCGCCCGTTTCACCAAACCAGTGTTGGTGTGCTCCACAGCCAGATTGGACCGCCATGGTTTATCACTTCCATGCTTCTCGCTTTACCGATACGTTCACGCTAAAGCTTGCGCCAGGATTCGTCGTGGAGTCAGCTGCTCCCCTCGAGTGGGCTGGCCTACAAGGTTCTCAGATTACTGTCGCAAACAACCAGATTCAAATTGCGGCAAACCAGTCCGGTGCCTATATCTTGACTGTATCGCTGATCGGGCCTGCCGGTCTTACCAATCCATGGCCAACTCCTCGGCTTCGCAATAGGCCTATGAAGCTGCATTAGCAGCTCCTACACAGTTAGAAGTCTGGGAACGGACGCAACAAATGCGGTGCGCAAATCCACGACTGAGGAGCATTCCCATGGAGACACGAATGGCACGTTTGATCTCAGCGTTACTGCTGGTGATGGTGTTAGGAAACCTAGCATCCGCTCAGCATGCTCAGAAGCCGCTCACCAACGACGACGTGATCGCGATGGTGCACAAGAAATTGCCAGAGTCGGTGATTGTCTCAGCAATTCAGGCGGAGCCAGGCAAGTTCAACACCTCGACCAACGAGCTTATCCGGTTGAATACCGCAGGCGTGACGGAAAAGGAATTAAACGCGATGCTGGCAGCCTCTCGAGACGCCTCATCGAGCGGTGGTTCGTCCATCGCGAAAGAGAGTTCCAATTCCCCTGCGGAAGCCATGCCTCCATCGAAGTCTCGCATGCCGACACTCATGGTCACTCAAGGTAGTTCTACCCAGGAGTTGAAGCTTGAGAAGACTCAACTCGCCGAGACAAAGACCAAACCATCATCGATGAAAAACCTAGCCGGGGATTCTGCCGTTACCCAGGGAATGCAGGTAGGAATCAACACCGCTGTGTCCGGCGTCGCGACGCAGATGCACTCCGGCATGGGCGGCTCGGCGGTGGAAGGGGCCGGAGGCATCGTCTCCGGAATCATGTCGCACCGCACGCCGACGGTCACTTACGTTTGGGGCGTTCCCAGCCCGACTTCCAGCAATGTTCTGCAGAACAGCAAGCCGACGTTTTCCGTGGACTACTCGCGGACGCAGGGAATCACTCCTGATGACTACGAACCAGCCATTGTGAAGCTGACGCCGGCACAGAACACTTGCCGAATTGTAGGCGCAACACAGGGCAAAGAAGACGTGCGCTCCAGCCCCGCCGCCGACTGGAAGATGTATTCGCACTTCCTCGAAGAGCGAGTGTCAACCCGCGCACAGAGGCTGGACACGGGAAAGTACAAAGTGTCCACTGCTTCGGAGTTGCAGCCGGGCGAATATGCTGTCGTGCTGCGACCAACTTCGAAAGACAAGAAATTTTCCGGTGGTGACGTCATGCGAGCGCAAGGCGACGGGTTGATGTTCGACGCCGTATGGACGTTCCAGATTTCCGAAGAGGCGCAATAAACGGAACACAAGAAACGGAGGACAGCGGCGTGACAAAACCACCACACACCGTCAAAAAACCAGCAGTCTTAGTGCTGCTCGCGTTGGCTGTCTTAACGGCGGGCTGCACGAAGAAGAAAAGTGATGCAACTGCTGATACCGGTACTCCAACTGCCGGCGCAGCGCCTTTAGACGCCAAGGCGCAGAGGCAAAGCGCGCCGCAGTCCGCGGCTGCTCCACCGGCCACAGCGCCGGGAAATTTAGCGGCACCCCCCGCTGCAGACGCCGTACCAGCAGACTTGGGTGATCCCGCCTCGCCGGCTGCCTCAAACGGCGATCGAACGCACGACTGGGCTCTACGCTATGAGCGATCAGACGGAAGTTCGGAGGCAGATTTAGTCGTGCGCACCGGAGACATCAACAACCTGGGGTTCGGCTGGCCGAAGAACTACGATCCATTCTCCGGACAATCCACTCCGCCCCATCCGTTCCCGTGGTCTCCGAAACCAGGTTCACCCGACGGCACAGATCGACTGCTGTTGGGTTCGGCCGTGACTCCAAGTGATTACGCGGAGCACCCCTTTGCCGGTGACGGGTATACCAGCAGTCTTCTGCGGCCCTGTAAAGAATCTAAGGACTCTCCTTGCAAGAATCGCCAGGATTCAATGCCGCAGCCCATCGCGCTCTCTGTAGGCGCACTGCCGGCAAAGATCGATGCGGTGCTTTTCCAGATTTTTGTGGATGACTTTCAGGCGCCATCCTTTCACTCGCATTTCCAGGTGAGCCTGAATGGCACTCGCATCCCAAGTCTGGAGCAGGTGTTGAACGCGCTTGATCAGACCGGACCTATCGGCAAGCTGATCACGGTCAATCTGCTGCCGGAATATTTCCCCTTGCTGCAATCCGGCACCGTGAAGTTCCTGGTCGATGATCCAAGTACCCATGCGCAAGACGGGTACGCAGTCGATTTTGTCCGCATTCTCGTGAATCCGCACAGGTTCCAGTACCGGGTTTCTGTAGCAGTCTCGGTTAAGGATTGGGACAAGAACACTCCAATTGCCGGAGCAACGGTAACCGCTGCGCTTCAATCGGCCGCTAGCGACGCAAGCGGAAACTGCGAGTTGAGCGAACTACCTGCGGGCTTGGTGGTCGCCACGGCGGTTGCACCGGGTTACGATGCGAACTCGGCAGCAGCGGACGTCGTAGCCGGACAGAGCGGGCACGCCGAAATACAGTTGCACCGTCATGAAGAAGGCACCTCTGCGCTTGAGAAAGCAATCGCCCAAACCGGAACGGCCGCCGTTTACGGAATTCATTTCGACACCGATTCCGCGAAGCTGAAGCTTGACAGCAGGCCGGCGCTCGAAGCCGTGCTTGGGCTCATTAACAACCACTCGGGATCGCATTGGATCATTGCCGGCCACACCGACAACCAGGGAAACAGCGCGCACAACGAGGTGTTATCGCAGAATCGCGCCGCCTCTGTCATTACATGGCTGAAGGCGCATGGCGTGGAGTCGAGTCGCCTCGCTCCACAGGGATTTGGCGCGACCCGGCCGGTCGCGGATAACGCCACCGCGAACGGCAAGGCGCTGAATCGTCGGGTGGAAATTGCACCCGCGCGGGACTAGTTCGGAGCTTTGGGACTCAACAAAGCTGTACTTCACTGCGGCATGGACGAACCTGTTTGCGCTGGACGAGGCAGTCAAACTTCTGAGACCTGTTTAGTCGGGAGAACCGAAATGAGAACGTGGGCGCATCTGGAGTGTTCAAAGCTGCCAAGTCGCGAATCTTTCGAAAAGGAGCAGAAATGGCGGGGAAAAAAAGTAAATCCGTGAGACGACTGTCGCTACTTTTCATGGGTCTTGCGCTGGTTACCACGTGGGCGTGCACTTCCAGTTCCGGCTCCAAGGACGCCGGAGGCCGGGCGCTAGCAGCAGGCTCCAATAACGCGGCTGCCCACGTTGACGTGATGTGCATTGGTGATCGCATCGATAATCCTGCCGAAGCCTTTCATTACTCGTACAAGTACACGGATGCGAAGGGCTGGGTAGACGATGAAGCCGAGATCACGCCCCAAGCCATGGATATCACCATCAAGGACAAATCTGGCTCTCACACCTTCCATGGTGTGCGCTCAGACGAAGTCAGTTGGAACAGCGCCGTCATCGACCTGTCGCACCTGAACATAGCAGCAATGTCCGCCCGGCTGAGCGCTCTGAACGATTCGTCGGCCATTGTTCAACAAGGCCATGAATCCGTCAATGGATACGACACAGCAAAGTATTCCATTGACACTGGGACTGCCAATTCTTCCGATCGCCAGAAGTTTGAAACGTTATTTGGCAGAGGCGCCTCCGAAAAAGGAACGGCCTGGATGGCACCCGACGGTTGCGTCGCGAAATTTACCCTCGATGAAATGCTCGTGCAGGGTGACGCGCTGAACAAGACCCATTTTGAAATAGCCAGGATTAAGAAATGAACGGATACAACCGATTTCCCGGAGAGTGCGGCTGCCGTCGCGGCTACTTGAAGTCTATTGCTCGTCGCGGCTTTTCCTTGGAAGCCAGGCACATGCCCTGGAAGAGATGGTTGATCGTTGATCTCGATGCCGGGCAAATGGTCCCAGCATGTGAATCGGGAGAGTGGCTATGAGACGGATATTTCAATGCGCACGGTTTGTCTTGATGATCGGCCAGATCATAGGCATTGGGGAGACTGCTGTCTCGGCGCAGTCCGCCGCTATCAAGTGGACGAAAGATGCTGTCGTCGTCGACGGTAACACGGCTCAGAACTCGCTCAAAAGTGTGAGTAGCGACGGCCACGTCCTGGTCTTTAACACATCGGATCAGCGCATCGTAAAGCTGGCAGCAGGACAAGTTCTGGTTCTCCAGGACATGGGAGCGAGGCGCGTGCTTGGCACCTTGACGCAGGGGCCACTGACGGCGGTGGCCACCAATGCGGCCGCACTGACGGACTTCATCGAAGATGGCACCATCCAGTTCCCAACCAATTCCCGGGACCCTGCAATTCTGGATCAGCAAGATACGAATTTCGGTCCAGGTGTGAAGGAATTGACCGGCGAAGTGGACGAATGGCAGTACACGGTCCATAGCGATGCCGGCAGCGATGCCGATCCTAACGATCTCGATTTTGGCTTCGTTGCCGACAAACACCTTAGCGGTCTGGACGCGACCGTCAACGGCAAGGGGCACTTGAAGAACAATGGATTCTCATTCCTTGCGGAGATTCACGGAGCGAAACTTCAGAAACTACTCTTCACGGCGCCGGTCGAAGGAACTCTGAAGGTGGATTGGGTCGCAGCGTCTAAAGGTTCGAACAGCGGTATTGGTGAAAAACGGCTGCGGATGCCCACTTTCTTCAAAGAGATATTCGTCGCGAACCATCTACCGTTCTTATATGAAATCAGCGCGAACCTGATTTTTACTCCCGGCTTGGGCGAGAAGAAAGCGGCAGTATCCGGAGGCTTCGAAGTATCTTACAGCGGAAAAGGTGGGTTTACGGCTACGCCGAATGGAGCTTCGCCGGTTCAAGAAATGAAAGCATCTCCGAAGTCAGTTGAAAAGGTCACCTCCTCAGCCCTGGCGGCTCACGGAGTGGTCGTGGCCGTTAATGCTCCGAAGATCGCATTCGGTTTCGGCACAGCCAGCTTCATGGAAGCAGTTCATTCGCAGGTGCCGGACGCCATCAAGAGCAGCAAGAGCGCCGATGCTTTTGAGGCTCGGCTTTCCAGCGTCCTTACCAAAGATAAACCAGATTTCTTCAGAACGGAAGGCGGGGCTTACGTGCAATGGGTGAATGAGTATGACTATGCCGGTTCCGGACCCATGAGTGTCGTGCCCAACTGTAGTACTACGCACTTTAACCTGATCGCATCCGGTGGATTTGACGCGGCCCTGCTGGGCATGACTGGCAAAGGCACATTTGAATTTTATAAGAAGAGTGAGACGAATACCGATCCCGATGTCCCGGCCTGCAAGGTCGGGCAGAAGTGATCGAATCTCGAACTCGATAAGGGAGAAGCGCAACTATGAAACAAGAAAATAAAAATCGAACGGTGAGGTCGGTCTATGCAGCGACCAGCATTGCAATGATCCTCACCGGTTTGATGGCCGTTTCGGCATGCAGTACCGACTCAAGGTCCAAAGCATCGGCGGAGAGGATGGGGAAGGAAGATTCGGCAAGAAGTGCAGGAAACAGCGCTGCGCCTGGGAAAGCCGATCCGGGAATTACTCTCAATTGCGTTTACGATCGTCTCCAGAACCCACGGGAGTCCTTCCATTACATCTACAAGAAGGACACGTCAGAAAATGACCATGTGGATCAGGAAGCTGATATCACGCCACAAACTATCGACGGATTTCGCCGCCAGCCAGATGGGTCGCAAAAACCAGTTCACGGCGCGCGATCTGATCCGCAGGACTGGCAGAGCGCGTTAGCAAACCTTACCGGAATCTCCGGCATGTCCAGCACAGTTGCGATCGTCAATCACAGTTCGGCGATGAAGCGGGAGCCGGAAGCAGGCCAAGTCAATGGGTATGACACGATCCACTATTCGATTGATACAGCCCGCTTCGATGCCACCGAACAGCGCATGCTTCTTAAGCCCGGAGAGTTTGAAAAAGGGGATGCCTGGGTCACCTCGGAAGGATGCCCAGTGAAACTCGCTCTTGATTCCGAATTGCACAGGAACGATGGCAGCTTGATCGAAAAGCTTCATTACGAAGAGGCCATGGTCAAGAAATAAGGAGCGAGCTTGCAAGCCAAGTCGAGTCGGAGAGATTGCGCTGAAAGGTAAGTTCCCAAGGGATCACGAGAACCAATGCGACTGCCATATCAAATCCTTCTCTATATCTTTCTATTTGGCCTCTTGTCCGTGGCTTGCCACAGGTATGGCACACCGCCGCTTACGCTTGAGGAATGCGATCCCGCGAGGTACATCAGGTGCCTTCAGCAGGACGCTTTCTTGTCGATTCCAATCACTGACACCAACGCCTTCCTGACTTATTCGAGCCGGTGGGTGAATCGGGATTCTTCACGGGGACTATGGGACGCGAACACGCTCGGCATTGGTGGTTGGTCTCTTAATCTGGTTCAACGATATGACCTCAAAAATCAAATTCTGATCGCTGGCGACGGTACCTGGCGCCGAACTAATGCCGTAAAGCTTCCTTCGGGCGAGCTTGCGGTGCCGAGTTATGACGGTGCCAAGGCATTCATCTTCGATTCTGCCGGACGTCATGTTCGCACTGTTGATGGTCGCCTGGGCACTGAGTTGGTCAAGGTCACGTATGACGGTGCGGGGCGGGTCTTGCAGTTAGATGGATCCGCCAAAGGCGAACCCGTACATATTCTTATTCAGCGCGACACAAAGGGCGCTCCGCGGGTCCTCATCGGAATTGATGGAGGAATGACTGCTCTCGCGCTGGATAATGCTGGACATCTGATCGGAATTACTAATCCTGCCGGGGAGACCACCCGCATTGCATGGAATTCAGCTGGGCTGGTGGAAAGCGAGACTGACCCGGGGGGTGGGGTTCAGCAGTTCACCTATGATTCGCTGGGACTACTCGCATCGGCAACCGATGCAGACGGCGTGACTCAACGATACCAGCGCAAAATATCCCGCGACAGTCTGGAAGTCAGCATTCTGACTGCTCTGGGCCGACAATGGACCTACCGCACAGAATCCGTGAAAGGAGGCATCCAGCGGTCGTTCATCAGGCCAGACGGTACTGAAAACCATCAGACCAGCGATGCGCGTGGCAATTGCGTCCTGGAGCTTGCTGACGGGACAATTTGGAATATCGGCGCAGTTGCGAACCCGGTATGGGGCATGGCCTCTCCAATCCTCACTCCGATTGTGGAAACCCGGCCAGACGGCGTCACGTCGCGCAGAGAGGTCAAGTACAACCAGCAGGTGCAACATTCCCTACCGTACATGCTCGCCGGTTCCGTTATCACCATTCTCGACGGACAGTCGTGGACTCAACACTTCGATCCAGCGCAGCGCACTGCGGATGTCGTCGACCCGACCGGACGCCGAAGTGTTTTGCAATATGACGAGAGCGGCCGACTACTGAGTTACTCCGCTCCGGGCGGGGCGCCAGTGTCCTATACCTACAATAGCGAAGGGCGCAAAGTAAGCGTGACAATTGGAACTGGCAAGCTCGCCCGAACTACGCGCTACGCCTACAACGCCAGCACTGGCCAGATCATGACGACCCGTCCTGACGGTGTTAGCGAAAAGAGCGTGGCGGACCAAGCAGGGCGAACCGTTACCGCCTCGGTAGGAGATGGGTCGACAGTAGTTCTTGGTTACAATTCGGCAAGTCGAGTTAACCAGGTACAGCCGCCGGGCGGGTTGAATTTCACCTTGGGAATGAGCGCTGCGGGGCGTCCTACCGCGTTTGTTCCTCCGATTGTTCAGGGGGATGCTTCGATTGAGACGAGTTCGTACGACAAAGATGGCCAGTTAGCCGACATTTCAGGCTTGGGCAATCGTGCCATCGCCTACAATTACGACTCGGCCGGGAGGATCGCGAGCTCATCTTTTGACCAGGGCAAGCGCACCTTCTCTTACGATGCTCATTCCGGATTGGTTACTCAGGCTTCCGATCCTAGCGGAGTAGACACTAGCTACGGATATACGGGCAGCGCTCAAACGAGCCTGACTTGGTCGGGGTCGAGTCACGGTTCCGTTGCTACCACACTTGATCCGGTTGGCCGGGTCGCTCGCGAAGCGGTAAATGGAAGTAACAACATCGATTTCACCTACGACCCAGCTGGCAATCTCACCGGGGTCGGCCAGCTCTCCCTTGCGCGTGATCCAGCAACCGCTCTGGTGACGCATACAACACTCGGCGTCATCGAAACCCGGCAAGAGTTCGACGAATATAAACAACTCTCCCGTGAGACCACAGCCGCGGCCGGCAAGCCACTGCTCGACGTGCGCTACACACGCGACGCTTTGGAGCGGATCACGAGGGTTACTGTCTTCGGTAATGGCAAGACCTCGAAAACCGAATACTCCTACGACCGGGCTTATCGCCTAACCGCAGTGCGAGTCAATGGCCGCGCGACTGAGACTTACCATTACGATCCGGCGGGTAACCGCGACAGCCTTGTGCGAGCGAAAGAAAATCTCAAGGCGAGCTACGACGACCGTCAACGGCTGGTGAGCTTTGGCAATAGTCAGTACAAGTGGATGCCGGATGGAACGTTGGCGGGTGTTGCGCGGGGCCAGCGTGCATCGGCTTTCGTGTATGACAATTTTGGGGCCTTACGCCAAGCCAGCTTGCCCGATGGCCGCAAGGTCAGATACCTCGTCGATGCCGGCGGGCGTCGAGTTGGGCGCGAAGTCGGGGGCAAACTCGTTGCCGGATATCTGTATCGGCTCGACGGATCCATCGCTGCTGAAACTGATAGCGGCGGCAAAATTGTATCTCGATTCGGTTACGACAATAGCGGGCATCTCGCCTTAGTCGAACACGCTGGAGTGACTTATCGCACCATTACCGATGCTATCGGTAGTCCGCGGCTGATCATTGATTCACGAACCGGGACAGTTGTGGAGCAAATCGCATATGACGCCTGGGGCAATGTAACTCAGGATTCGAAGCCGGGATTTGTTCCAATCGGATTCGCCGGAGGCCTGCGCGATCCTGATACCGGCCTGATTCGCTTCGGGTCTCGCGACTACGATCCAGCGACGGGCCGCTGGACGGCAAGCGACCCGATTCGCTTCCAGGGTCATGATGCCAACCTCTACCGCTACGCCTTCGCGGACCCAGTGAATCGTACAGACCGAATGGGGCTTGATTCTTCCGCAGGGACGATCGTGTTCGTGTCAGCAAGTTCTCCGCGCTTTCCGGATCCTTGGGGCTCTGACGGTTCTTCTTCTACTTCTACCGACACTTCTAACGGCGACCAGGGATCGAACGGGGTGACCCAGTTCCAGGATCCGTTCGAAAATTCCGGTGGGTCCAACATGATCAACATAGTTTCTGCTTGGACTCGCCCTGCCCCACAAGGCGACGCCCAGATCGGACCGATTGACTACAGTTATAACCCGCCGAGCGGCGGTACGATCGACATTACCCCTGTCAACGGGGGCTGGATGGAGATTGGACCGATCACCCAAGCCCGGAACGATGGCGGCAGTGGCGGCGGTGGAAGCGGTGGCGGCGGCGCCGGCGGCGGAGGCGGAGGCGGAGGGGGCGGATCAGGTCCCGGTGGGTCGGGAGGCGGCTCGGGAGGCGGGACGGGCGGTGGATCGGGAGGCGGATCGGGCCCAGGTGGTGCAGGTTCCGGCGGCGGCGGCTCGGGCGGTTCAGGGCCGGGAGGGCCGGGATCCGGCGACGGCCACGGGGATCCACATCTCGACACGGTCGCAGGTCTGCATTTTGATTTCCAGGCGGCAGGAGAGTTCCTGATTGCCGCCTCGCAAGATGGCACGTACGTGATCCAGGCCCGGCAACAACCGTGGGGAACTCGGGTCGCGTTCAACACCGCGATCGCGGCCAATGTGGATGGCGACCGGATTGGAGTCTACGCCCGGGAACCATCGTTCGTTCTGGTGAACGGCTCACCTGTAAACGAACCGGCTATCGAGAAACGTTTGCCGCATGGTGGTTTGCTGCAGCGCCATGGAAGCACGGTTAACATCCGCTGGCGATCAGGCGGCAGCCTCGCGGTCACACAAGTCTTCGACACTCTGAATTATAGTTTCCTTCCCAGTGCGGACGAAGCTCCGAAACTATCCGGGCTGCTGGGCACGGGTGACGGCTCGTGGTACGAGCTCACCGCCCGAGATGGCAGCATGATCGGCGTGTCCGACCCCGATTTCGCGGCCAAACTCTACGAGCACGTGGGAAACAGCTGGCGTGTTAAGCAATCCGAATCGCTCTTCCACTACTGGCCCGGCGAGAGCACAGCCACGTTCACGAACCTTAACATTCCATCGCGGGAGGTAACCGCTAGCTCCATGGCTTTAACGCGCTCCGAGGCTGAAACCATCTGCCGTGCCGTGGGAGTTCACAGTCAACCTGCGCTCGACGATTGCATTCTCGATGTTGGGGTCACCGGCATGCCCGCCTTCGCAGCAGCGTCGGTGGGAGCTGCTAACCCTCCGGCAACTGGCGTTCAGACTACGAAACTTCCGCCTTCCGACCATTACGACATCAAAATCGGTGACACGGTCTCGACTGACCATCCGGCAAAAGGTGCAGGCGCGATCTTGAAGACTGGACAGAAGCAGACGTACTCCTTTGCCGCCAAAGCTGGAGACAACATCTACGTTGCAGTTGGCCCGTGCAGCGGAACAATGCCCGGTTTTAATCTTGTCGAGCCTGGCGATGGCGTGCTCGATGGTGTCGGCGCGTGTCGAGATTTTGGTCCCATAACGCTGCCAGTAGCGGGTACATACCGCATTGTGGCTTCCGCATCCAGTACCGCGCACTACACTTTCTCATTGCGTACAACTCCGCTCAACCAGTTCCCGATCAAAATTGATGACTCGATCTCTCCCGGGCATCCTGCGGGCGCGGGAACAATCACCCAGGTCGGCCAACGACAGTCCTATTCATTCAATGCGCAAGCAGGAGAAATCGTGTATTTGGGCATTGGCCCGTGTGAGGGCGCTGTTCCTTCCCTGGATATTTTTGCGCCTGACAACCATCGCTTGGATGGGCAAGCCGGCTGTCACGATCTGGGCCGCGAAGTGCTGCCGCAGAGTGGGACCTATCGCATTGTGGCAAGGACTGAGAAGGATCCGGCACGTTATAGCTTTTCTTTGCGCTCAGTTCCGCCCGATCAGCACTTTGCAGTGCGGCTGCCGTTGACCGTGTCCCCGGACGCTCCCACGCGAGGAGCTGGACGCATAACTGCGCAAGGGGCCCAGCAGTTCTATGACTTCACAGCGACTCCCGGTTCCAGAGTTTCTATAGAAGGAAAGTGTAGCCAGACCTGCCCTAACCTGGAGATCAGGGTGACGACGGATGGTGACACAGGCCGCATCGGTCTTGTCGGTTTGGATCATCTCAACTTTGATTGGAAAGTTCCCTCCGGAGGAAAATACACAATACAGGTTCGTTCCGCCGGATACATCGGCAATTACGCCTTTACCGCCTCGGAAGCGAAGCCGTAACGCCCGGGTTTAAGCCACCATGTTTTAGTAGGAGAGATTGTTAAACCTTTGCCGGGATCGGGTGAACATTGAACTCAAGTTCGTAGGCGAAGGCGAGAGAATTAACCAAATCTCACTTGATTACTTCAACAGAACGCGCCTGGTTGGCTTCTCGTGTAGACCACAAGAGCTGGCGCAAGAATCCGCCGAAGATCGCAACCCCTAAAGGGATATGTAGCGCAACGTTCTGCATGTGGCCGGCGGCGAATTCGATTAGCTCTGCCAGCACAAGGCCGGCGCTTGCCAGTGGAACCCAAAGCGGACACAATTTCCTAAGCCGCATATAAATCGCAGCCAACAATTGCACGCACGCCATGATCACCAATAGCTTGGCTGTGCGTTCATGGAATACGAGCGCGTGTCCGTTCCCCGTGAGTATCCTTCCCGCGAGCACCGACTGGAGCAACATCCCAGTTACATTCACGAGCAGTACGCCGCGATACAGCTTCAACAATGCCATATAAAGCTCCTTCTCACGGCAATGAGCCGTCATTGAAGGAGGACCGACAGGCGCTCCGATTTGTGACACCCTCTGACGATCTCAAGCCTATTAAAGTTTTCGCGCCGGGAAAGTTCATGTCACAAAACGCTTCGCCTCCGGTCTTCTTAATTAAGGCAGTGACCTTCAGGCTCATGCCGCTTTTAGGCAGGTAGTTCAGGATTGTTCTCGCTGAGGAGAACTAATCAATTCACGTACGATAATTAGTTACACGTTAGAGTGGCCTGGATCGAACGGAAGAAAGTATTGATGCGCAAACCAAAAAAGGCTTCCGATAGTCGCGAAGGACGACAGCCTGATCCTGACGCGTCGATCTACCTGGCCACGTTTGACCAGTACCGAAGCCTGCTCTTTTCCATTGCCTACCGCATGCTAGGTAGCGTGGCGGACGCGGAAGATATGCTCCAGGAGACATTTATTCGCTGGCAGCAGTCCGCTGACGAGAAGATCGAGTCCCCACGAGCATTTCTGGTCACGATCATCAGCCGGCTCTGCATCAACCACCTGCAGTCGGCTCGGGTCCGGCGCGAGGAGTACGTCGGAGAGTGGCTTCCGGAGCCGATCGTTACCGATCCCACGAGCGATCCTTTCGCCATCATCAAAGTCGATGAATCCTTATCGATTGCCTTCCTGGTTCTGTTGGAGCGGTTGACTCCGATCGAGCGCGCCGTGTTCCTTCTGCGCGAGGTGTTCGAATATGAGTATTCCGAAATCGCGAACATAGTGGGCCAGAGTGAGGTTAACTGCCGCCAAATCCTTCGAAGAGCCCGGCAACATGTCAGCACCATGCGCCCACGCTTCGAAGTGCCAGAGCCGAAACGAACGGACCTGCTCGAGCGGTTCCTAACGGCTGTGGGGACCGGCGAAATGACTGGCCTGATCGAACTATTATCGAAGGACGTTGTGCTTCACTCCGATGGCGGAGGGAAAGGGCTTGCCGTACCGAATGAAGTTCGTGGGGCTGACAAGGTCGCTCGGGGAATCCTGGGAAGCCTGAAGCGGTTGGTGCCGGCGACGCTAGTCAGGAAAATGGTTCGGATCAACGGTGCACCAGGGTTGGTCAACTACCTCGACGGAAAGCCGCACTCAGTTCTCACATTGGACGTTCAGAATGGCCGCATCCAGAACATCTACATCGTCACCAATCCAGAGAAGCTTTCTCACATTCCTCCTCTGACGAATTAGCCAGCTCTGTCACAAATCGTCGTCTTGTCCGGTCTAGTAGACAGGAGCGAGAAGATGAGACAAAGATCGATCGCCTACTGGACCGCAACCGTTTTCGTTAGCTGTGTAATCGGAGTTTCAGGCAGCCTGGCGATCACCCACGCCGGTCCCATGATGAAGGCGTTAGCGCATCTGGGATACCCTCGCTATTTCTCGAACCTGCTTGGAGTCGGCAAACTTGCGGGTGTTTTCGTGCTATTGGCGCCCGGGATGCCCCGGCTGAAAGAGTGGGCTTACGTGGGTTGCGGCATCACGATTCTCAGTGCTTCCTACTCTCATTACTCTTCCGGGGACGGATTGTTGGCCTTGGAGCCGTTGATCACCTTCGGTGCATTGGTTATTTCCTATATTTGTCGTCCGACGACTAGGCGCTTAACGGCTCTGATTAATCAGGCCAGCTAGGGCCGAAATTCAGAATTGAAAGATCAGACTTGGGGTTCAGGAATATCGATGCGGGTTCTCATTTTGGGCGCCACCGGTGGAACAGGAATGGAGATCGTTCGCCAAACAATCGTACGCGGGCATAGCGTAACCGCGTTTGTTCGATCACCAGAAAAGCTCGGCAGCTATAAGGATTTGATAACGGTGAAGCAGGGAAGCCCATTGGATAGTTCCGCGCTCGGAGCGGTCGCGGTGGGACACGACGCTGTGCTATCCGCATTCGGACCTCGCGTACCGATTGCGCTCTCAGACCAGCACTTGCTCAGAGACTTTGCTGCGGCGCTATCCCAAGGGTTGGGTCAAGCAGGCGTCAAGCGGGTGATCCTCGAATCAGCAGCATTCTTGTTCAAGGATGCCCTGATGCCACCGGCGTATCTTCTCGGCAAGCTCTTTTTTCCTACTGTTGTAGCCGATGCAATGGATATGGAGACGATAATCCGAGAAAGCGAGTTGGACTGGACCTTGCTTCGTCCGCCAAAACTTACAGACGCCAAACATACCGGTCAATATAGAGTGCGAGAAGGACATTTGCCGCGATTCGGGTTTTCTATTTCCCGCGCGAATGTAGCCGATTGTTTTTTGCGGCTGCTCGAAGACACCTCCACTGCAAGAAAGATTTTCGGCGTGAGCTCGTGACTGCTTAGTTCCATCTCCGCCAGAGTAGCCCGTCATGATCGCAAAGGAACGCACCGAAACGGAAATCGATATGGAGCGACAGAATTTCCCTGCTGTTCGGACTGCCAACATCGCCTTGGCCCTCGCCTGCGTTATCGGCACTGCCGTCGTGGGCTACAACGCGATCGGCATTCCACCGGTAATCATCGTCGGCGGCTCCGGCTTCGCAGCGGTTATTGCCTGGTCAAAAACCTACCTCAAGAGACCGGCTGCTCCGGAAACGATTCTGCCAATTTTCCTGCTGACGGTGGCTGCTCTCGAAATCCACATGACGGAGGAATATTTGACAAAATTCGCACCGGCAATGAGCCGGCTTTTCAACATTACCTGGACGGAACGAGCTTTTCTGTTGGTATTCGCATTTGTAGGCCCTACCCTATACGCACTCACGGCGATTGGACTGTTCTATCGAGTCCGGTTCGCGGGTTTCCTGGCTTGGTTCATCTTTATCGGGCCGGGCGTCGCCGAGTTCACTCATTTCATCTTCCCGTTGATCCGCCCAGTTTTGAATCCCGAACTTTCACAGCCGATCTCGCACGTATTCCCGAACGGCGCGCTCATCTCCAATATGCCGAACTACTATCTCCAGACTACTGGGAAGTATTATTTCGCAGGCATGTACACGGCCGTGCTGCCGATGTTTCCTGGGATCTACGCCATTTACAGACTGCTGAAGAACGATCGCGAAAAAACACGTCACTGATCTGGTCGAGGTCATCATATATCCACAGCGCAGCAACTCCCCCGGGCATCTCAGTTGGTGTGAAAGACAAGATTCCATTTCGTGTGCGACCCATGCTCGCCACGCTGGTGGGTGAACCATTTCATGCGCCCGGATGGGTCTACGAAGAGAAATACGACGGCATCCGAATTCTTGCTTATAAAGAAGGATCCAAAGTCACGTTGTTCAGCCGGAATGACAAGAACCGCAGCGAAAGTTTCCCGGCGATTGCGCGAACAATCCGTGCACTGCGGCCGACTACCTTGCTGCTCGACGGGGAAGTCGTTGCACTGGATCGTCATAAGATTTCAAGCTTCCAGTTGCTGCAGCGGGGAATCGGCCGTGCTCGCTACGCCGTATTCGACTGCCTGTATGTGAATGGACGAGACCTACGGCAAGAAGCTCTTTCGATTCGGCGCGCGGAACTCGAGCGGTCGGTGCGCGAGAGCCACGGTCTGATGTTGTCCCGGAGGCTCTCGGCAAATGGCCTTGCAGCTTTTCGGGTGTCAAAACAGCGGGGATACGAAGGCCTGGTGGCGAAGCGACTGGAGTCGGTGTATGTCGAAGGGCGAAGCCGCGATTGGCTAAAAGTAAAGGTCAACCAGGAAGACGAATTCATCATTGTTGGTTATACCGAGCCGTCAGGTTCTCGGGAATATTTTGGCGCACTTTTGCTCGGTGCTTACGAAAACGGGAAGCTCCGATATGTGGGGAAAGTGGGAACGGGATTCACTCGCGAAATTCTCGCCTCGCTCTATCGCAAATTTCAATGGCGCAAACGGAAGCAGCCAACCGTTGAAGATTTTCCTCGAATCCGTCATGCAGCCTTCATATCCCCAAAGCTTGTCGCTCAGGTTTCCTACACGGAATGGACCAAGGACGGAAAGCTGCGGCACCCCGTGTTCCTCGGCCTCCGCGATGACAAGGATCCCAAAGAGGTTGTGTCGCCACGAGCGAAATGAAGGCCAGCATGAAAACCAGCTAACCGAGGCTCGACCCAGCGCCGTACTATTCGCCAGTCAAGTGACACGTCTGGCAGTTAGGGCCGATTCTTGGTTCACTGCCGTCCCGCAGTAGGGCACCAGGCTAAGGATCATTAGAGGCATCTGTGCCAGCTTAGCGGCAAGAATATTGCAGTATATAGCAGTATATAAAGGATGGCTCCCATCAGCCGCAACGGGACAGCTCAAGGTATATGCAGGTGCAAGCCGTCCCCTAGGCTTGCAATCCTTCCAACGTGTGCAACTTGCAACGTACACGTCCAACAACTGTCACCTAACTCGGGACGGGGATGTCGAATCGGCTTTCGACTCTTGATGCAGTCTTTTCTACCGTGTCGAATAGTACAGAGTTAATTCCTAAGCGAGCTGCCGCCTCAACGTTTTCGGCGCGATCATCCAGGTACAAGATGTCTTGCGGGGCCGCTTTGAGTAGTTCGAGACAATTTCGATAGATCGCCAGTTCCGGCTTTATCGACCCGTAGTCGCAGGAATAAATCAGGTGTTCGAATGTAGAGAGGCTCGGAAAGGACTTGGTCACATGGCGACTGAGTTCGAGCGGCATGTTTGAGAGAAGGGTTAAGGGGAAGCCTTCATGGTGCAGCAGCTTTGCCCATTGCACAGCGCCTTGATTTGGTCGAGTGATACTTTCGCTATCGAGCTTGATTAGCGTTGCTATCTGATCTCTGCTCAAACCCAGTTCTTGCTGGCCAACAACCGCTGTCCAGTAGGCAGCTCCATCGATATCACCCCGGTCGTAGGGCGGCCGTAGCTTCCAGTAAAGTTCCGAGAATCGCTCATGGGGAATGCCGCACACGAGCGCCATACCTTTCATATCCTCCAGCGTTTGCTCGAGGCAAAGA
>JAOAPF010000202.1 GCA_025462755.1 Edaphobacter sp. | reverse complement strand
CACCCCGATTTACCACGCAATTCACCACAACTTGACCACGATTTACCACCACGAATTAGCGCAAAATGTCCTCTAACACCAGGGAAAGCTCGGTTTTCTCGTCCCGATATTTAACAATTACCGGAGCCGCCAGACTCAACCCCCACTCCGCGCCCTTGCCCTTGGAAACCGCCCGCGAACCCGGCACCACCACCGCTCCTTCAGGGATTATCAGCGGCATCTCCGCCGTTGCCTTGTAGATCTCGCCCCTTACGAGGTCATACACCGGCGTCCCCCGCGTCAGCACCGTTCCGGCCGCCAGAACCGCGCGCTTTCGCACCACAGTTCCCTCATAAACCCCGGTATTCCCGCCAATCAGACAGTCGTCCTCAATAATGACCGGGCTCGCGTTCACCGGCTCCAGCACCCCACCAATCTGTGCCGCCGCACTGAGATGCACGCGCTTGCCAATCTGCGCACAACTGCCCACCAGCGCATGCGAGTCCACCATCGTGCCCTCATCCACATAGGCGCCCACATTCACATAGGAAGGAGGAATCACCGCAACCCCTTTCGCAACATAGGCTCCCGTGCGCACGCTGACGCCTCCCGGCACCACTCGCACTCCGTCCGCCACAACAAACCGCCGCACCGGATAGGTATGTTTATCAATGAAGCGCAGCGTCTCGCCACCCATCTCCATCATCGTTCCGATGCGAAAACCCAGCAAAATTCCACGCTTCACCCATGCGTTCACTCGCCATCCGAGTGGGCAAGCAGCGTCACGTTCGGCGGAACGAAGTTCTCCTGCTTCAAGTGCTGCACGAAGTTCGAGAAATGAATCCAAAGCCTGAGCATTCCCGATTGCTGCTGTTCCCTGCGCAAACCAATGCTCAATCGCTGTCTCTAACGTGTTCAATCATTCTCTCCAGTTGATCGTGTACCTATTTTTATAGGACCGGCTCTCTCAAAACATTCTTAGATCTTCGCCAGTGGCCGGAATTCCAACTAACATTCCCAACTCGCCCACCATCCGTTCCAGCTTGCGACGCGTTGCGTCTGACACGGGCACCATCGGCAGCCGCAACACGTCTTCACCGCGCCCCAGCATCTGCAGCACAGCCTTCACCGGAGCCGGACTGGCCTCCCAGAAGTGAGCCTGCATGAGACGGAAGAACTGCCGATTGATACGCCTCGCATCGACCCAATCATTCTCCAACGCGGCTCGAACCATCCTAGCCATCTGCCCTGGAATTACATTGGACGCAACCGAGACCAGTCCAGTGCCCCCGAGTGCCAGAATCGGCAGAGCCAGGACGTCATCCCCGGCAAACACCTTGAAGCTTCGCGGCGCGGTCGTCAACAGCTCGGTGATTTGCGTTATATTCCCACTGGATTCTTTGATCCCGATAATGTTCTTTATATCCGCCAGGCGCAGCACGGTAGCCGGCTCGAGGTTAGCGCCAGTTCTTGGAGGAATGTTGTACAGCAGCAGAGGCAGGTCGGTCGCCTCGGCGATTGCACGGAAGTGCTGATACTGTCCCTCCTGTCCGGGCCTGTTGTAGTAAGGGTTGGCGGTTAGGATCCCGGTCAAGCCATGAACTCGTGACAGCTTGCGTGCGCGCGCCACGGCTTCGTGCGTCGCGTTGTGGGTACAGCCGGCAAAAACTGGGACCCGTCCGGCGGCCGTGGCCACGACCATCTCGGTGACGCGCAGCCACTCTGCTTCGGTCAGTGTGGAGGCCTCGCCTGTAGTTCCACATGGGATAAGAAAATCAATACCGCTTTCAATTTGCCAGTTCACCAGCGCATGCAGCGCTGGCTCATCTACGCCGCCATCCCGCCGAAAGGGAGTCACCAGCGCCGTTCCACAACCCGTCAGCTCCATAATGAATATAAGTTTACCGCGTCAGGATTGTTGATTTCGCGGCAGATCGCTAGACAGCACCAAAGAACCGCAAAAAAGCCCCCGCGATCTCTCGCAGGGGCTTCTCGGTTTTGTCCAGGTCACTAGCCGCGATGCAACTCCGACGGCACGTGAAACTCGGGGAGGTGCAGCGAAGCCGCACCATTCGCAGCTCCAGGCGGCATATCCATGCATTTCACGAAAGCCGTCTGGAACTTTTCCATCTCGGGCTTGGTTCCAACCGTGACGCGCACGTAGTTCGGCATTGCGGACCAGGTGCGGCCGATAGCAACGTTCTCTTTCAGCATCGCCATCTGAAACTCCTTGCCGGGACGCTTGACGTCGACCATGAACATATTGCCCTGCGAGCCGGGGACGATCTTGTAGCCGTGCTTGGTGAGAAACTCCAGCGTCTCCGAGCGGATATCCGAGTTGATTTTCTTACGCAGCGGCACCAACTCTTTGTCCTGGAGACTGGCGCGAGCAGCGGCGGCACTGGTTATTGAGATTCTCGCGAGGCTGCGGCTTGGGCCCCCGACATCCCCGAAGCGCTCGATGAGGTCCGGTCTTGCTACGGCAACACCAGCTCGTATCCCGGCCATTCCGTAGATCTTTGAAAAGGTTCGCATCACAATCACGTCCTTGTCCTGCGCGACCAGGTCGATGCAGGATTCGTCGTTCGAGAAGTGATGATAGGCCTCATCGATGATGACGACGGAGCCCTTGGGCTTGTTGTTCACCAGCCAGACGATGTCTGCCTTGGGAGTCATGGTGCCGGTCGGGTTGTTCGGGTTCACGATGTAGTAGGCGCCAGGCGATGGATGCGCCTTAAGCATTGCCTTCACATCGTGGGCGTAGGTGGCAGTCAGCGGCACCGGATACTTTGGAGCCTTCATCGTGTCAGCCGCGCGTGGCCCCTGCTCGTAGCTCGGATCACCGTAGACCAGCGGCTTATCCGGGCCGATGTTGGACATCAGCGCAAGGTCGAGTGGACCGCCTGAACCGGGGAATAGAGCGGAATAGTCTTTCTTCAGGCCAAACTGCTCGTTGAATACGGCGATGGTCTTCACATATTCGTCGAAGTGATAGCGGCCACCCAGCGTGGCCGTGCTACAGATTGCCGTCAGGGCGCACTGCGCCGGCCCAAGCGGATTTTCGTTTGAGCTGATGATGACTGTGTCGGGTGAAAGCTGCATGCCGCGCATCCCATCACGGCGGCCAGATGGCGTCGGTGCTTGCGTCGCAGGCTGCTGAATCCCAGCAAATGCTGGATACGTTGTAGCCGCTGCTGAAGCTGCACCAAGGATTCGCATGAACGATCTGCGCGAAACACCTTGCGTCGAATTGGAATTCATAAAAGTTCTCCTCGAAAAGGTCTGGTTGTGGAGATGCAGCGCCGCGGCGACAGATGGAGAATCGCCAACTGAGGATCAGAGAATTAGCTGATGCTTTCTGCAAAAACGACTTCGCCTTGCAGCTACTATTCTTTTGGGAACTTTGTGAATGAGGCCGGACCATGGCCCGATTGAGTTTCAATTTACCGCGAATTTCCCGCAAATACTAGAGAAATTCTGCTCGGCGGCTAGGAAAAACCGCTAAAACTGCCTCTGTGGAGGCTTTGTCAAGTGTTCCGTGGCGGGCGAAGCGCCATTTCAGCTGGAGGATTGTCTCCTGCTAAACCCATTCGCCCTTGCGCATGAGGGGCTCTGACGCGCCATCCGCGGTCACTCCGTCCACATCCATCTCGCCGGATCCGATCATCCAGTCCACGTGGATCAGGCTGGCATTTGCACCCACCGCGGCCAGTTGCTCCGCATCCATCTTCTCGCCGCCGATAATGCAAGTCGAATAGGCTTGCCCCAAAGCAATGTGGCTTGCCGCATTCTCATCGAACAGCGTGTTCCAGAAGAGCACACCGCTCTGGGCAATCGGAGACGAGTGCGGCACGAGTGCAACCTCTCCGAGCCGCCGGCCTCCGTCATCGGTGCTGATCAACCGGTTGAGGACGTCTTCACCAGCGGTCGCCGTCGCTTCAACTATCCTGCCATTCTCGAAGCGAACCGCAATGTTTTCGATCAGCGTGCCTTGATGCGATAGCGGTTTCGAGGCGCGCACCGTGCCATTGACGCGGTCCTTGTGCGGTGTTGTAAAGCACTCCTCGGTGGGAATATTCGGCTGACAGTAGATGCCGTTTCCAGCCGCTGTACCACCTCCGGCCCATAGATGTTCATCGGCCAAGCCTACGGTCAGATCCGTTCCCGGGCCCTTGAAGTGCAGCGCCGAAAACCTCTTCGTATTCAGCATGTCCATGCGTTTCTTCAGTCTGGCACCGTGCTCCCGCCACTCCTGCACTGGGTCCTCGACGGCGACACGCGAGGAGACGAAGATTGCGTCCCAGAGCTTTGCAACCGCAACATTCTCCGGTTCGCCGGGAAACACGAGCTTTGCCCACTCTGGTGTGGCACAGGCGACAATCGTCCAGTTGATCTCGTGCCGTGTAATTAACTCCATCGCTGGCTTGCCCGCCTTCGAGGCGGCAACGTTGGCTCGGGCGACCCTCGCAGGATCCTGTTTGGCCAGGAGCGCTGGGTTCGCGCCCGCAATCGCGAGGCGGGCCGCTCCACTCCGGAAGCCCGCTGCAATTGCGTCATGCAACCAGGTCGGCGCGTAGTCGAAGCTGGCGTCCGCTGCATATTCGTACCGCGCCAGCACGCTTGGATCATCGGAGTAAAACGTCGTGACTAGAAGCGCACCTGCTTTATACGCATGCTCAGTAATCCGACGCACCAATGGCGCCGCTTCCAATGGGGCGGACATTATCAACTCCTGACCCGCGCGCAGTCCCAGGCCAACCTGCACGGCAACCTCTGCCAACCGATCCAACTTCTGGTCAAAAGTCAGGTCCGCAAATTTCGTTTTTGCTGCCATTTCCATTACGCTCATACAATTTCCCTCGCTGCCCAACTACATCTGTGTGTAAACATCCTGGAAGTCGTAGCATCCGGTTCGCGACGACAACCACTCCGCCGCCCGCACCGCACCTTCAGCAAACCCGCGGCGTGAAAACGCTTCGTGCGTCACTACCAGCCGGTCCGAGGCGCTGCGTGCTTCGAGGGTGTGTACTCCCATCACATCGCCCTCGCGTCTGGCCTCGATCGGTACGTGAGATAAGCCAGACGCTGCCCCGACGACCTTGGCCAGGCTGATTGCCGTGCCCGATGGCGAATCCAGCTTGCTGACATGGTGCGTCTCTTCAATCGAAAACTGATAACCCGCATTCTTCAATGCCTTGCCGATCTTCGCGGCGATCTGCAGCATCACCTGCACACTGACGGAGAAGTTCGTCCCGTACAGCAGCCCTGCCTGCTTCCGTTCTGCCAGTCCGCGCATATCAGGCAGTTTGTCGTACCAACCAGTGGTTCCAACCACCATCTTTGCGCCCGTGGCCAGACAGGCCCGCATATTCTGAATTGCCGCCTGGGGCGTTGTAAAGTCGATTACCACATCGAATCCGGCAACAAACGGCGGGGTCAGCGCAGATGCCTCCGCATTTTCCTTTGCATCAAGCACATGCACGCTGTGGCCGCGTTCCGCCGCGACCTCCGCAACCAGCTTGCCTGTCTTACCCATTCCCAGAACCAATACCCGCATCGTGAGCCTTCCTAAGCCTGACTATTCAGTTGAACCCGGTTCGCAACGTCGAAGACCGTCTCATCGGGATTCGCAAAGAAGTGCTCGTGCAGGCTTCGCACTGCCTCCTCTACATCTTCCTCGTCGATCATGAAACTCATGTTGATCTCGCTCGCCCCTTGCGAAATCATCCTCACGTTCACGTGGCTGATCGCGCTGAAGACCTGTCCAGCGATGCCGTTGTGGCCGCGAATGTCCTCACCTACTAAGCAGACCAGCGCCTTGTGGCCCTCCATCTTTACATCTGCGATCTTGGCCAGTTCCGCACAGATCTCGGGTAGCTGCTGGTTGCTGTCGACGGTCACCGAGATGCTCACCTCGCTGGTCGATACCATATCGATCGCGCACTTGTACTTGTCAAAGACATCGAACACTGCCTTGAGATATCCGTGTGACATTAGCATCCGGCTGGCGACCACGTCGATGATCGTCAGCTTCTTCTTCGCCGCAATACTCTTGAACGGGCTCGCGCACTTTGCCGCCATCGCGGTGATCTTCGTGCCTTCGTTTTCCGGATTGCGTGAGTTCAACACCCACACCGGGATACTCTTCTGCACTGCGGGCAAGATAGTAGCCGGATGCAGCACCTTCGCACCGAAGTAGGCGAGTTCCGCCGCTTCCTCGAAACTGATGGTCTTGACTCTGAGCGCATCGGGACAGATCCGAGGATCGGTCGTCATAATTCCATTCACATCCGTCCATATCTCGATGGCGCCCGCGTGCATTCCGCCACCTACCAAGGCGGCGGTGTAGTCGCTTCCCCCGCGACCGAGCGTTGTCGTAATACCCTCCGCCGTTGCTCCAATAAAACCTCCCATTACCGGCGTCTTTCCATGGTCGAGGAGCGGGAACACGGTTGCAGCTAGTCTGGCCTCAATCGCAGCTTCCTGCGGGACAGCTTTACCATAGCTGGCATCGGTCACAATGCAACTTCGCGCGTCGACGTGAGCACCCTGTAGCCCGTGCTGTTCAAAAGCTTCGGCAATGATCCTGCTTGAAAGTCTTTCGCCGAAACTTAATACCAGGTCGTTGGTGCGAGGAGTCAGTTCGCCGACGGCGGCAATGCCTCGCAGCAGATCATCCAGTGCGTCGAACTCCTGGTGAAGAGTCACCTGCAAGCGGGCGAAACGTTCGGGCTCGAATAAAGCCGTCGAGGTATCGATATGTCTGTGTCGCAGGCGAGCCCCGATAGCCAGGGCTCCGGCCTTATCCCCGCGGCCCGCGGCAGCGGCTGCAGATAGGAGCAGGTCTGTCACCTTGGCCATCGCTGATACTACGACAACAGCCTCCAGCCCGCGATCGCGTCGTCCACGAACGATGGCTGCCGTCCGCTTCATGGCCTGCGCGTCCTCAACCGACGTGCCGCCAAATTTCATCACCACCAATCTCTCGCGCGCCACGCTCAAGCAGTCACCGCCACGGCCTTCGCCGCAATTGTTCCGGTCGGGACGCCAAGCTTATCCAGCTTACCCGTGCGGGCCAGCACTTCGGCGTTCAACAACGCTGCTCCCGCGGCCCCGCGAATGGTGTTGTGCGAGAGGACGACGAACTTCCAGTCCAGCAGATTGCATTCGCGCAGCCGGCCTACCGTTGCGGCCATCCCACGTCCACGCATTCTGTCTAAACGCGGCTGCGGCCGATCGACGCTTGGGTCAAACTCCACCGGCTGATCGGGAGCGGTCGGCAGGTGCAAACCCTGCAGCGGCAGAAACTCGCTCCAGGCCGCGAGAATCTCGTCCCGCTCAGCCTTCTTCTTGA
>JAOAPF010000182.1 GCA_025462755.1 Edaphobacter sp. | reverse complement strand
ACCGGTGCGCCTCCCAGACAGCAAGGTCACACTGAGATTTTATTTTCCAATCAACCCCTCAGTGCCTGTTTGGGGGCCATCGCTCTTGATCGCGCTCACGAGAGAACCCCATGCACGTTGATACTGACGTATCTGTAATTCCATTTGAAGCTGAGTTTGACACGCCGGGCTGGCAGTTCGCCGTTGCCGGAGGAATCCTCGGCTGGGTTCTCGACGCCTTCGATTTTTTTGTCGTTGTCTTCCTCTTCAACGAGCTGATGGCGAAGTTCCACGTCGGCAAGCCAGCGATTGTCTGGTCCCTTGCCCTCACGTTGGCGATGCGGCCAGTGGGCGCTCTCTTCTTCGGATTTTTGGCGGACCGGTATGGCCGCCGGAAACCGCTGATCCTCTGCGTTCTATACTTCTCCACGATCACTGCTCTGAGCGGCTTTGCGCCCAACTACGTTGTTTTTCTTGCTCTACGCGGGTTGTATGGCATCGGCATGGGCGGATACTGGGGCATTGGCGCCTCTTACTCCATGGAAAGCGCGCCGCGACGCATGCGCGGCTTACTCTCCGGCATGATGCAGGGCGGCTATCCCTTTGGTTATCTGATGGCGTCCATTGGCATACAGACCGTCGCGCCTCGATTCGGTTGGCAGGCCATGTTTGTCGTAGGATCCATCGTTGCCCTGGGTATCGTTCTGATTACATTGCGGGCCCCAGAGTCCGACGCCTGGAAGCTGCATCGTAGCCCGTCGTTCCGTTCGATGGTTACAACTCTGCTCAGCAACATGCGTGCCTTCGCCTATCTGCTGCTGGTCATGACTATGATGACCTGCCTATCGCACGGCACGCAGGACCTCTACCCCGACTTCCTCAAAACCATTCCCTGGATCGCCAAAGCAACCGTCTTCGACATGAAAGCCACTTACGGAATCCCTGTGCTCTACAACATTTGCGCAATTATTGGAGCATTGACAGTCGGCGCTCTCTCGGAACGGATCGGTCGCCGCTACGCCATCATGATCTCCCTCACTCTTTGCCTGCTTTCCATCCCCGTATGGGCGTTTGGTGGCACGCTGATCGCTATCGTTCTCGGCTCCTGCTTCATGCAGACTGGCGTGCAGGGGGCTTTCGGAGTTATCCCCGCGCACCTCAACGAACTCTCGCCCGACGCCATACGTGGCGTCTTCATCGGCTTTGTCTATCAACTTGGTGTCTTGGTCGCCTCGCCTGTGCTCCCGATACAGAATTTTCTGCAAATAACCTTCGGCTATTCCTGGGCGCTTACCTCATTTGAGCTGTGCGTCATCCTATCTCTGATGCTCATTTTCGCCTTCGGTCCTGAGAAGCGAGGGCGAGACTTCAAAGCCGATCCAAACTCAGGTTTGCAGTAACTCGCTTCAGCGGGCGGTTTCTTCCGAAAAACTGAATGCACGGCACGGGCGTTGGCGACGGTCAGGGCCAACTCGGCTCCTGTGCGCCTATAGAAATCCGACAACTCCAAGCGCCAAATGACTGCAACAGGGAATTGGAACAATTGGTCCACTAGTTTGGTCGAAGGCCAGCGAGAGCAACAAAGTCCCAGTTTTACTTGAAAATTGAGGACTAGTTTTACTTGAACGGACGGCCAAAGCAAACCGTGACCCGCATTGCCTCGCCACAACCGCTCAGCTGCGCGGGGTGCGGCTCGAGTGTTCCGGCGACGAGGCAGTTCGCTCCATTTCGCAAATGTCAACAGAGAGTCGAACTAGTGTTAATCCCGACATCGAATTTCGCCCTGTGTAAAGACCGGCCCTCGGCGTCCTCCAGCTCCCTGGATCTAATTCGTTCGTAGATCAGACCCTTAAGTCTTCCTTAAGGAACACATGCGATAGTGAGCTATCTACTCGGGAGACAAAATGATCAACTTGCCAATTTTTGGCACCGGTTCGGCTAAGCTGCGTCTGCTTCTAGTGCTTCTATGTATCCAGCCGATCACAACTTCAAATATCATTCTGGCGCAGTCCTCATTGCCAGCGCATCTGTCACCGTTCGCAGCGTTACAGCAAAGTCATATGTCACACAGCAGTCAGACTCGACAGGTCACTTCGGCTTTCTATCTATTGCTCCAGGACACTACGACGTCTCCATAGAGAAGAGCGGCTTTCATAGCACAATCGTCCATGACGTAACAGTGAATGTGGGCACCACAACAACACTGCGACCACAACTCACCATCGGCGCGATGGAGACGAAGGTCACCGTTACTGCGGAAGCTCTTGTGGACGTCACGCAATCTGCCCTGGCCACTGTCATCGATCGCCAGAACATCGATTCGCTTCCCTTGAACGGCCGCAACTTCACCGACTTCGCTCTGCTGACACCTGGCGCGACGACAGACGGAGATGGAATGGTGAGCTTTAATGGCATTGCAGGCAATTTCAACAACTACTCCGTCGATGGCGGAAACAATAACAACGCTTTCTTCTCCCAGCAAATCGGGCGCACAAGCATCCCATTTCAATTCAGCGAAGACGTCATCCAGGAGTTTCAAGTAACCAGCAGTGGCTTCGAAGCGGAGTTCGGGCAGGCCGGAGGAGGCCTCGTCAATTCCGTCACCCGCAGCGGAACCAACGCCCTGCATGGAGATGGTTACTACTACATCCTCGACTCTGCGTTAAACGCGAACGACCCTATTAACAAGTCTCTTGGGATTCCGAAGCCACCCAACCGCCGCCAGCAGTTCGGTGGCACGATCGGAGGCCCCATTCACCGGGATCGTGTCTTCTATCTCGCGAACTACGAGGGGCAGATTCGTAACGAACCTCTCACCGTCAATAACTCCGCCGCTCTGGTCGGTCTGCCAGACGGCTTCTTCGCCGCAAAATCAAGATATAGCGGCTCAGGTTAATGCGGCCTCAGGATCTTTTTCTCGCAGCTTCAATCAGAACTCCGCCTTCGGCAAGATCAACGCAATCTTGAACAGCAAAAACACGCTGGATGGCACCTACAACTATCAGCGATACCGCAGTCCGCACGGCTACTTCAGCACGCCGACCTCCACCGGCGATGGACTGTCTCTGACCGACGGTTCCACGAGCAACTTCTTCCAGCTCTCTCTTCACACCATCTTCAATGATAAGACGGTGAACGAGCTGCGCTTCCACTATGGCAGCGACTTCCACTTTGATCTGCCGGACACCCCTCCCACCGGACCCGCGATCGTGATTCAGAACCCCGACACGGGATTCGTCTTCGGCGGCAACCGCTTCCAGCTTTCTACCGCCGACCATCGCTACGAATTCACGGATAACCTCACGAAGGTGCTCGGAAAGCATACTTTCAAGGCAGGCGTGGACATCAACTACAACCGGGACACCGACTACTTCGTCTACGCCCCTAAGGGTGAATTCCAGTTCGCCAGTCTTGCAGATGTAGCTGCCGGATCTTTTCAGCTCTATCTCCAGTCTTTCGGCCAATCGACCGTGCCTATTCACTCGCCTACATACGCGGTCTTCGCGCAGGATGAGTTCAGGCTCAGCCCGAAGCTCACCGTCAACTACGGTGTGCGTTACGATCTCCAGGTTCTTCCCACCCCGAAGGTCTGTAACCCTGACCTGTCTCTTACCTGCCACATCTCCTACAGCAAGAACAACGTCGCGCCCCGAGTTGGATTCGCCTATTCGCCCTTTGCAAACAACTCAACCGTCTTGCGAGGCTCCTTCGGACTTTTTTACATGCAGGAAGATCTTCTCGACGTTTCCCAGGCGCTCGTCTCGAATGGCATCTCGCGGCCCTTCCTCGCAACTACAGGACCTGGCTTCGGAAACGGCAACCCTATCGTGAGCTATCCAACATCGCTCACGGCGTTCCCTTCCGGTGCGGGAGGAACACCCTCAGCCGTTGTTTTCGCTCCTAACTTTCGAAGCCCCTATGTGGAACAGGGAAGCCTTGCGGTGGAGCATCAGTTCGGTGCTCACACACACTGCGCTTAGCGTGGCCTACGCCTATAGCCACGGGCTTGCGCTGCTTGGCAATTCCAATGGAGTGACGCGCCAGGCGAATGGAAACTTCGGCAGCGACCTGAACCTTGTACCGCCGTCGCTACAGGTCCAGTACGGCGGAAGCTTTACGGAAGATAAGGTGATCTTCCCCGACGGTCACTCAGCCATAGTGCCGGACTTCGAGGCGATCGATGGCATCTACAATCCCAACTTCGGCCCGATCAACGTCATCGACAACACCGGACACTCCAAATACAATGGCCTGCTCGTGTCGCTGCGGCACACCTCGTCTCAGTTCTTCGCGACGGCGGCCTATACCCTGGCCAAGAGCACGGACCAGGGCACGGGCTACTACAACCAGTTTGACCAGAAGTCGCAGCGCGGACTTTCGCTGCTCGATCAGCGCAATCGCTTCGTTCTCAGTGCGGGCTGGACTCCAACGAAGGGCCTGTTTCGCAGGTTCATTCTTTCGGGTGTCCTGAACGAATCGAGTGGCCGTCCCTATACGGCGGTCTTCGATTCGGCTCAGCCCAACTTCTCCGTTGTACCGGGTGAGGGCTACAACTCGTTCACCGGTCCCGGTACTTCGAATCTGGACATTAGTCTGGCTCGTGACCTACACCTCAGTGAGCGATTCACGCTCAGGCTGAGGGCTGAATCATTCGATCTGTTCAACCACCCTAACTACGAGGCGAACGTCAATAACGTGCAATATACGACGACGCAACTGAACGATGGCGATGGCAATCCGACCAATGTTTGGGTGGCCGCGAAAAACCCAAGCTTTGGCACGCCACTGGCATCGATGCCCCGTTCTGGCTCGCGAAGCTTTCAGTTTTCTACCAGGTTAAGCTTTTAGTTGAAGTAGTGCCAGCTACTGATACTCAGTCGAGAACCCTGGCCGTCTATCCTCCGAATCTGCGAGATCGGCATCCACACCGGGTGCTTGATCACTGCCCTCTCCTTTGTGGGCGGACGTGGCCGCGAGAAGGACAGCCACTAGGGACAAATTTTTCTCTTTTGCGTAAACTCACCGTAATCATTTGTCGATCGATTTGGGCGTACATTGTTGCCACCAATCCATGACCGAATAACAGGCAGCAAAAAGAACCTGTATCGGCGGCAGTGCTTTTTAAGGAGACCGAAAATGCAAATCGTCATTCTGAAGGCAGTTGTGCGTTGACCGAGTTCGCCAAAACCGTGCCGCAAACCGAAGACGCGGCAGCATTCTTCTGAGGCGTCTCGTAGCCACAACTTCGGTGATGCTTCCTGAACGAACAAAAATTCGCGTTGTTGTGTCCCGAACGCTTCGTAGATGGGCGGCCATATCGTCCCGCTCGCCGCTTCTGCACGCGCAATTTCGCCGCAAAATAGCAGAAAGGTTAGACCAAACGCCAACCTTCCGCGATACGTGCGGCCCCTGAACTCTACAGTGAGCCGTGAGTCGCGTCGTAGGTCCCACTTTCCGACTTGACCCCATTGTCTGAGTGCGCTTCTATCCGCTGAGGACAGCCCTATCTCGGCGGCCGACCAAGGTATCGGCAAATTCTTGAGCCCAATCCGCTCCGTTAGACGAAGAGAAAACTCAGGGCTTGCAGGATCCAATCCATCGAGCAGACTCGTTGGATCCGTTGCGGTTGTGCGATCCGCTACTAACGAATCGGAAGATTCCCACGCTTGAGAGGCTTCAGTTTCAACTTCCCCTGACTTCGCAGGTTCTGTCTCGATGACTGCGTGCATCTTGAAAGGTGCGACGTCAGAGACGATGCTATACAGGGACGGACCCGTTCTGATAATAACGTTGCTGTATGAGAGCAACTGATTAAGGCTCGGTTCGCCGATGCCGGCTTCATGGGCAAGTTCTCGTATTTCAAAACGCTCAACCGGTCGATCGAAACGTCTCAGGATCGCCACCAGAAGGTCGTCGTGGGAAACCAGCTCGATCGGCGGCATAGCTTCAGTAGCCAACACACGATCTTCACGCACCTCACACCACGGCCAAGCGGAACAGAAGTCGCGGAAGCAGGCAAACGGTAGACGTGAAGCGTCGACGCGAGTATCACGAAAAATAGCGTCGTAAGCTGCTTTGAGGGAAAGATTTGAAGCTACCTGAAGAACGTGCTTTAGACGATTTGCCAGACCGTTTTTGCCTGTGGGCACCAGAAAGTATCGATCGCTACCGCCAAGCCAGATCGCCTCACGAAGGAGGTCGATCCTGAGCGATCCTCCCGATGGCGACTGAGGGGAAGTCAGACTCGGTGCAATCTCCTCCCAATCGGCTATTCCCCATCGCGATACCATAGGCGTGTGCAAAATTCGCTTAGCACGGTATGGTCGAAGCCAGAGTCAGTCAGGTCCAGCCCGAGCGCGTACTTCCAGTCAATCCGAGCCCTCACCGCATCCGCTGCCTGTCTATCCGAAAGCGCTTCCATGAACTGCAGCACCGTAACAAGCGCCAGCCGACCAGGAGCCTCAGCCGGCTGACCGCGACGAGGAAACAGAGACGCAAACTGCTTGGTCCTGATACACGCAGCCCAGCACATCTCCGACGCGCAGGCATGCACACCCTCTCGGAAACGCCGCCAGAGCTACGCAACGCGTCTGGTCCGGAATCCTGAATTCCTCTTGTGGTTGAAGTGACATGGCAAGATCTTGAACAGATCCGCCTGAAATTTCACTATCCGAATGATCGACGTACCAGTTCCATTAACCAAAACTTGAATTCGCCACCAGTGTCAATGTTGGGTCTACCCCTATGGTGCCGCCGCGTCGGCGCCGGGTGCTCTTTCGCTCGAGCTGCTTCCACCCTGTAACCACAAGGGTCCTCCCGTGTCATGGCAATCGCCACCTCACGCGCAGGCCGGAACCTAACGGCGGCTGGCTCCGATGATGAAAGAAGCCAGAGTGGCCGGCACGTCCCCAACGACGCGCCAACGGTGCCGAGTTCCGTTCTCGATCAGGACATCGCCGGGAGACAGCACCACCTCCGCGCCATCGTCGAGCTCGAGTGCCATGTTGCCGGAGAGAAGGACCCCGAAATCCGTCGTGTCAGTCTTGTGAAAGCCGTCGTTAGCTCCACCGGGTTCGTCGCCATCCTCGAGGTGCATCTCGGGAGTGGGTTCTGGTGCAATCACGCCGGGCAAGTACGTCCCTATGATGTAGCGGATGCCACCTACGGGTGGGAATATACCGGGCGCCGCCGGATTGTTCCCCACGTTCGGGTAGGTTGCGGGCTCATCGGCATTCCAGAGGAAGGCGAGCTCTCCTAAGCCAGGGATGGGCGTCCCATCGACTTGCTCGTCCCGCACAAAAACAGCCCGGCCCTTGGCGTCATGGCCGGTGACAACCGTGCGTACCTTCATCCCCTGTCTCTTCTCGTCCGGGTTGTTCGTGGTCACGTTCTTGGATATTTGTGATTTCGTTTTCATTTTTAAGTTTCCTTTCGTGTTGTTGAAGTCTCCACTCTCTACAACGAGACTCAGGCGCCCACACCCGAAATGGCCGTGACCCCGCCGTCGATCAAGAAGTCTGCCCCAACGACGTACGCAGAATCGTCCGACGCGAGGTAAACTGCCAGCTTTGCGATTTCCAACGGATCGGCCATCCGCTTGCTTGGATTGTTGGCTCGGAGGACGCCCTTAACCGCCTCGCCCTGCTCTTCGCCTGGGAAGCGACCGAACATTGCCGTGTCCGTCGGGCCCGGGCTTAGGGTATTCACGCGAATACCGCGTTCCACGAGTTCGGCGCTGAGAATGTGAGCGAGATGGACGACTGCTGCCTTGCAGGTCGAGACGGTCGAGGTTGTCGGCCACCCCTTGCGCGCGCCAACCGACGCATTGATGATTACAGACGAGCCTTCCCTGAGTAGCGGCAAGGCCTTTTGAATCGTGAAGTAAGCCCCTTTGAAATTGACGGCTATCACCTTGTCGAAGCTTTGCTCCGTCACGTCTTCGAACAACAGGAACTCGCTGTAACCCGCATTTACGAAGACGGCGTCCAGGTGCCCGAACTCCCGCTCGATCGTGGCGAACATCGTGTCGAGGTCGCGGAGACTGCTCACGTCCGCGCGAACGGCGAGACATCCGGCTCCAAGCGTCTCCTTCGCTGCCTGCAGCGACCGCTCATTCAAGCCGCAGATGGCGACGCGCGCGCCCTCTCGGTCGAATTCCTGCGCTGCGGCCAGGCCGATGCCGCTGTTGCCGCCGGTGATAAGAATATTCTTGTCCGCTAGTCTATCCATTGTCTTCGCTCCTTCGGATTAAACATTGTTCGTGTCGGTTACAGTTTTCTAGCCGACGCCACGTACCAGCTCCGCGAGATTCGTTTTGCTCAGAGCCTGTTCAACGACGTCTTTTGCAGGTATGACGCTCGTCATGTATGATGATGATCATGTAAGAGGGATTCTCTTTTTTTGCGGAAAGGGCCTTTATGCGCTATCCAGCAACCGAAACGGCCGAGAAGCACGACCGCATCGTGCAAGAGGCCTCGCGTCTCTTTCGCGAACGCGGTTTTGAAGATGTGACCGTCGCCGAGGTGATGAAAAAAGCGGGGCTGACCCACGGCGCGTTCTACAGCCACTTTGAATCCAAGGAGGCTCTTATGGCGGCGGCAGTGGAATATGCCATGCAAGGGGTACTCCGTGGCGTGAAGAAAAGTTTCCCAACGCTGGAGGGAAAACGGGCCTATCTGGATCGGTATCTAACCGCAAGGCACAGGGACACGCCTGGAACTGGGTGCCCGATGGCTGCATTGTCGGGCGAAATACGGAACGAGCCTGAAGTGAAGGGTAGGTTCACTGCAAATCTTAAGGAGATTATCTCAGCGATGGGAGGCGAACGCAGAGAGGCGATGGCGACACTAGCAACCCTAGTAGGAGCGATTTCGCTTGCCAGGGCGGTCGATGACGAGGCGTTCTCACGGGAGATACTGCGGGAGGTGCAAAAGAAATTAGATGGAGAGATGGCTGGCTAAAAGAAGGAATGGAAAATGACGCCCCGGCTTGAGCCGAGGGTCGCAAGACAGGCCGAGGTGGATACGCAATGTAGACATTGCTCGGGAGGTGGAGCCTGTCTGCTGAGAGGACACCAATTGCCAAACCACGAATCCCCCTCTCTAACATCGAGCACTAGAGGAGGGGCTATTGCACCCGATGGAGGTATCGCTGTTCCCGGCCTGGGCCGGAAACAAACAACCTCGGCTTGCTCACCTGGAGAGAAACACGTTGCGACTCAGTACCGAAGGTCCAGTTCAGTCTGGTGCTCAAAAGGTGATGATGTTTCTCGTTTGGCAACGCGCTCCACTCAACAACTGATGGTTCACGACACCCCTCACGAAGAAAGGCTATCTAGAATATGGCAACCGAAAATGCATTGATCGATGGAGCACTTCGCAATTGGCACTCAAATATGGACCGGGTTGGAAGATTCTTCCGTTCGTTATCGGATGACGATTTACAAAAGGAGATCGCGCCTGGCAAGAATCGCTTGATCTACATTTGGGGACACCTCTCTGCGACCAACGACAGGATGATTCCGCTTCTTGGCTTCGGTGAACGTCGCTATCCCGAGTTGGATCTGATCTTCATCTCTCAGCCTGATCGTGCTGTTCCCCATAATTTCGCGGGTGAGGCCATGGGCGACATGTGGAGCCAATTGGGCGATCTGCTTTGGAGTGAATTTGCAAAGCTGACACCGGCCGAGTGGCTGGACAGGCATCAAGCAGCATCACCAGAGGACTTTGAACGTGAGCCGCACCGAAACCGTTACACGATACTGCTGGGCCGGACGACACACCTGGCTTATCACCTCGGTCAAGCCATCCTCGTAAAACGCTAATAACAGTAAGGTCATCTGGCTCGCAGTGAGCGAACAAAAGATCTCTCGCACGGTGGACTTCGGACACTGCAGGGTGCTTGCCACCGCCCGCTCGATTCATGTCGCGGAGGGGGTGAGTGTCGATGGTTGAAACCCCAGGATAGTGCGGCGAGGATTCGGTATCCAAAACTGATGGAACCGGCCGCAACCCACGAGCCCTGAGAAAAGGCAATCCTTCATCTTTCAAGAGCAATTCTGGAGCTACGTAATCCCATGGCCAGGGCAGCGACAACAACCGACGTCTTCAACGCTATCGCGGAAGCGAAGCGACGAGAGATGATCGGACTCCTGAACAATGGCAAGTACTGGACTGTCAGCGAAATCGTCGGTCGCATGAAAATTACGCAACCCACCGCTTCCAAGCACCTTCGAGTGCTGCGCAAGGTTGGTATTGTTACGGTCGTAAAACACGGTCGGTATAGGCAGTATCGGCTAAACGCGCAGAGCTTACGGCCCCTATTTGATTGGGCGAGAATATCCAAAGGTAAATGGAACTGTCCTTCTGGACAGCAATTGCAAACGTGCTTCGTGAGAGAAAACAGGAGCAGGGACCCATCGAACGCTCACGAAGTGGGCAATCGCCTCACGAGAAGATGGTGAACGGGCAATGGGGTCAGCGACGAGATGCGCGTAGAGCAGGTCTATTCGGCAAAGTCTCCAAATGGCCCACTTTGTCGCGAATCGTTGCCAGAGTCCCTCGTCTTAGATGGAATCTCAAATGGCACAGGTGAACTTGCCTGGCGGTTGCCATGATGCAAGTTGCAACCAGAACGGCTTTGGCAGAATCGAGCAGCCTATTTGATTCCTAGAACTGCACATGGGGCACGTTCGGCAATATCCTGTGCCGTGTGACCTGCCATCAGCCAGCTGTGCTTCCGTAGCCCCAGAACCAGCAGGTCTGAGTGACGTTTCTTCGCGCATTCGACTATGCTACCGACTTCGTCTCCACTGATCAGTTCCGCATCGAGCGCAACGCCTGCAGCCTTGGCTTGTTGCCGGGCTTCAGTCTGGAGTGCGCTGTATCTGACCCGCTTCTCCTCGGTCCAATTCCAAGCCGGTACCGCGCTTACCCCAAAGGAGTAGTAACCGGGGATCGGCTCAAGGACGGTGACCACACTGAGTTCTGCGCTTAGTGTTTTTGCTAACTCGATTGACGCCCGGAGGGCCCTACCAGCTTCGGACGATTCATCATAAGCAACCATGATTTTGTGAAACATAGCGATCCTCCTTATCAAAGAAATCGCTTCAAGCCATTATGTTGAACGTCTTGCCATATTCAACACTCGTTGAATATGATGCTTGAAGACGCTGGAAGATGCAACTGGAAGGTGCAAGATAGTGAGAAAAAATGTCAAACGCAGGGGTCGGGGCAGACCAGGCAAGGATCGTCCCCATGGCGCGTTGCTTCTGCTCAAAGCAGGCCAGTCCGCATTCGCCCGGCACGGCTTCGAGGGCGCCAGTCTGCGTGGGATTGCGGCAGCCGCTGGAGTCGATCCGGCATTAGCGGCGCACCACTTTGGCTCGAAAGAGGCCCTTTGGGAAGCGGTCATCGAGCGATTGGCTCTTTATCTGGCTCCCTATATCGTTGAATTGCGGGAACTACAGACACAAGTGAAGATCCCGATTCGAGCGCGTCTTAAGACCGGGTTTCGGCAGCTGATTTCCGCAGTTTGCGAAGAGCCGGAGAGCGGGATGCTTATCTCGCGTATCAGCGCGGAGAGGGGGGAGAAGCTCGACTTGCTTGTGGAGAAATTAGTCCGCCCCTATCATGACGCCTTTGAACCTCTCTTGCAGGAAGCGATGCGAGAGGAACTCATCGCAGAGCAACCTCTTGAGATGCTCTACTTCATGCTTCTCCACGCTGTCACGATGTCCGTCTCGTTCCGGCATGTTCTTGGGTATTTCGACGAACCATACGAGGATATTGAGCGGTTGAAACGCGATATGACACAGTGCGTGCTAGCCACCTTTCTCGGAAGGTCGTCTAACGATATCTCAAGAAGACGGAAGTCGCCAAAACGATCCTAGCGGCTTCGTACAATATGCGAATAATAGAAAGCACAGAGTTGCCGTCCTCTGGCGGGACTTCCTCCGATACAACCGTCTCCTCAACTCCTCTACTCGGTAAGACCGCGTTCGTGACCGGAGCATCACTGCGGGGCGTGACGGCAGGCATTTCCGATACTTGTCTTGAGAGTTAACATAGAATGTTGCAGTCTTCCTCCGGGAGGATGCAAACATCCGTTCGCCGGGAAACGGCGCGGATCACAGGAGGTCTTATGAGAGTCGAAGAAATGATGAGCAAGAACCTCTTCTGCTGTACACCAACAGATGGTATCCAGCAGGCAGCAAAGCTGATGAAAGATAACGATGTCGGAGCAATTCCCGTCGTGAATGATTGCAACGAACGGAAATTGCTGGGCATCATTACGGATCGGGACATCTGCGTCAATGCCGTCGCCATGGGGAAATCCATTGGAACGACCTCGGTTTCCGAGGTGATGACCAATAAACCAGCCACATGCGGTCCTGGCGAATCGATCGAGACGTGTGAGGCTACCATGGAGCGCAATCAGGTTAGACGGATACCAGTAATTGACACGAATGGCGTGTGCATTGGCATGGTGTCTCAGGCCGACATAGCTCTACATGATACGGCAGAGCACACTTACAAAACCGTAGCTGCGGTATCACGCCATCACGCTCAACCACAGGGTCAGGTTGCGGCGGCAGGCGCTTGATCCCAACATGCCGCGTGGAATCTGTGTCACGGGGGATCTTCCAATAATTCAGGTCGATGGGCCGTTCAGTTCGATAACCGCAAGTCCGACCAAGAAGCGTCCACAATTTGCGGCGCAGAATGCGACAGGCGCGTCGACCTGCACGTTTGTCCTTAAAGGGTCCCGTCAGAAAACGGCTAATAGAGGCCGCCGCAATTCGGCCGCGCGCGCGGGTGTCAAAGACGCTTTCCTGCCGCTGTACTTCCCTTCCTGCTTTGCGGTCGCAATCCCGTCGCGCTGGAGCTCGCGGATCAGCTCTTTCTCGAACCTGTTGGCCTTTTGGACGACGACTTGCGCGTTCGAGCGGGCCGAGGTGTCCGAATAGACTCTTTGACCTTCGTCAAAACCTGTACGACAACCAGAAAGGGACTCTATTACGACATTATTTCGCCGGGTATCGGACGTAGGGTTGGGCTATACCTTATCGAGACAGGCGATTGAAGGCACAACTCTCCATTTATATTCGAAGTCGGCGATATAGCGGTCTCTCAAACTCCTTTGCGTCAATAATGCAGGAGGTTAATGTCATCGGATTGCTTCGGAGATATGCTGACTTTCCTGGATTAGTAACCTATTTGCGCATAGGTGGCTGAGCATGCGTGGTCCATGTTGGAGGCAGCCCGATGAATGGAATAAAGCAAGGAGCGTGGCGCAAGAAGCACAATAAGCTGCCAGCGCCCACTCCAGAGGAATTCGCGCAGTACCGAGGAGGTCACACAAACAAGCTGTGGGGACTGGTCGGAAGAGATTGGCAGTGTCCATCGTGCAAGCGCAATAAGTTTGAGCAGCTAACGTGGACGATAGACCGCAGGAAGAGTGTTGCCGCCATTCCTGTATATGGATGGCTCGCGCCGATACACGAGCACCATGATCACGGTGCCGACGAGGGACTGAGGTCACAGCGGTTCCCACCCACACATCTCTGCTTCGACTGCAATAACGCCGAGGGAAGGATTAAAAAGACACTCAAACTGCCTTCTGACTTCTCGTTTAGTCCAGACGAATTAAGCCTGTTCATCACGGGGCATCCCCACCGCCGTGTGACGGAAGACATTGAGGCTGCCAAACGGATTGCTGATGGCGTTCTCCGATTCCGCCTCTTTTAAACAGATCAACACTCATCTTTTGCTATGCCCAAACGCCCCTAAAGCGAAAAAATGCGCACCAGCTAGTAGACTCGCTTGCATGCCATTCGATCGGACAGCTTTTTCAGACAAGATTCGCCGGTCCAAGGAACATCTCGCCGTCGATAACTCCGAGATCGTTACTGAGACAGGAATCTCAGAGGCACGACTCGCCACTCTGATGTCGGGGTCCGCAGATCCTACAGGAGACGAAGTCCTCATCCTTGCAGACTTTTTCGATTGTGATTACAAGTTTTTTATCTCGCATGAAAAGCTCGCTGCCTTTGAGGAAACGGACAGCTTGTACCGAAAGCACGGTGATCTATTCAGCAAAGCAGATCGGCGATCAGTGCAGCAGTTTCTCTACCTCTGCGAGTGCGAGTCGTGGTTGTGGATCACAGCAGGCAAGAGGACGGAAGCCTTCGACTTCGTCCCCAGAGGGTCAAACTACAAAGCTCACGGCGCGCAGGCCGCCCATGATCTTCGACGCCGCCTGGGCTACGAAGACGGTCAAGTACCCTCTGACATCTTCAGGGACTTTCGGCGTCTCGGTATCCATATCTTCAGACGGAAACTGACGAATTCCAACATCTCCGGTGTCATGATCCGACATCCGAACGCCGGTAACTGCGTTTTGGTTAACTACGATGAGGACGTGTACCGGCAACGCTTCACCGCTGCCCACGAGCTCGCTCACGCGATAATGGAAGACACTGCTGTAAACCTTTCGCTTGGAAATGATGGGTCAAATCTGGTCGAGGTGCGCGCCAACGCGTTCGCGTCTCATTACCTGCTTCCTCCTGAATTTCTCAGAAGTATTGCCTCTGGGGTGAGTACCTGGACTGACACGGTACTGGTCCAATGGGCGGCAAGACTCAGAGTCAGCACACTAATGCTACGGATCGCTCTGAAGGAGCGAGGAGTGATCAATGAGAATAGCTTCAATGCTCTGAGGGGGGCGCGTGTCCCGAGGGATCAGAAGGTGGACCCTGAGCTGGCGAACCAAACGGGCCGTACACGAGAGAGGAAAGTCGCACTTCTGGAGCGGGGACTTTCGTTTCACTACGTGGGAGAATGCCTTGAAATGCTTCGGGCTGGTCAGATTTCCAGGGGCCGAGCAGCTGAAATGCTCCTGATTTCAGAGGTTGAGCTTCACGAAATCGAGCATCTTTTCTCGATGGGTGAGGCAAAGTGACATCACTCACGATTTTCAACCTTTTGAATGTGGCTGACACCTGTGCCCTGTGGAATCTGCTCGGCAGCCCCCTTCTCCATCGGGCCGCTAAGAAAGTGAGAGTCTCGATATGCGCCACGCAATTTGTCCGGTACGAATGCCTATTTAAATCCGGCGCGAACAGTCTTTCGTGGATCGAGCTCAGAAGCCGCCTTCAGGTTTGCTTAGGAAGCAACGAGATTATGTTTTGCGATATCGATTTGGAAGATCTTCAGGAGGTGGCGTCACTTGAGGGACGGATGGCAATCAGCAAAGGCGAGCTATCTTCTATAGCATTTGCAAAACGGACTGGCCAAAGCTTCCTATCGGATGATCGACAAGCTAAGATTCTTGCGAAATCCGTTCTTGATGAAGGTTCAATTCAGGACATCCCGCATCTTTGTGGATGGCTGTGTATCAACGACGTAATTCACGAGAGCGATGGGGACACCATACGAGCGGAACTGAAGACGCTACAACGATACTTAGATCCCCATATTGCCAACGCTTTTCGTGGCGCCCTTGAGATCAAGCTCATGAGGCAAATGGAAAATCAGAAAGGGGACCCGTCACGAGATGCGGGCGGGGTCGAGTAATAAGAATGAAGGCTGTAAAGAGAGACGTCGCCGCGGCGTGGTTTCGATGGTCGCCAAGTGTTATGGTCATGTGCAATAAAGAACAGTCGGTCATACGACGCACTAAAATGCACTCAGCCCTTCGTCACAGGACCCCTATTGCCCTCTAACGCCGAACAGTTCGTCAAACGCTGGCAACAGTCATCGGCCTCAGAGCGGGCAAATTACGCTCTCTTTCTCTCAGAACTCTGTGATTTTCTGGACATTCCCCGTCCAGATCCAAGCCAGGCCGACGATTTCGCCAACACATACGTGATTGACAAAGCCGTCGTCTTCCAGAATCTTGACGGCTCTACCACCACGAACTTTATCGACCTCTACAAACGCCACTGCTTCGTGCTGGAAGCCAAGCAGGGCAGCAATCCGCAGCCGGAATCAGCAGCGACACTGGCGTCCCTCTGTACACCTCGTCGTATGAAGCGAGGCACAGCTGTTCGTGGGACCCACGGCTGGGACGAGGCAATGCTCGCAGCTCGCGGACAGGCCGAGCGGTATGCCAAGGCCCTTCCCGCCTCAGAAGGCTGGCCGCCATTCCTCATTGTCGTGGACGTAGGCCATTCCATCGAACTTTATGCCGACTTCTCTCTGACTGACAAAGCATATCTTCCCTTCCCTGACCCACGTTCCTTCCGCATTCTCCTTCATCGGCTTGAGCAGGAACCCCTCCGTAGACGCCTAAGCGCTGTCTGGCTTGACCCGCTCTCCCTTGACGCCTCTCGCATCACCGCGAAAGTCACCCGCGAAGTCGCAGCCAAACTCGCCCTCCTCGCCCGTCATCTCGAAAACCAGCACTCCCCCAAAGCCGTCGCCGAATTTCTTACCCGCTGCATCTTCACCTCCTTCTCTGAGGACGTAGGTCTCCTTCCTGAACGCAGCTGGCTCAGCCTCCTCGAAAGCCTGCGCTACGATGTCGCCAACTTCCTAACATGGCGCAAGCCCTATGGTAGACCATGAACGAGGGCGACTTCTCCCCAATCCTCCGCTGCCATGTCCTCAAGTTCAACGGCAGCCTCTTCGAATCGAACACCGCCCAGCCCCTCTCGCTCGACCAACTTAACCTCCTCATCGAAGCCGCCGACGCTCGCTGGCGCGACGTGGAACCCGCCATCTTCGGGACTCTCCTCGAACGCACCCTCGACCCCGACGAACGCCACGCCCTTGGAGCCCACTACACTCCGCGCCCCTACGTCGAACGCCTCGTCATCCCGACCCTCGTCGAGCCCCTCCGCGACGACTGGCGCAACGCCCTCGCTGTCATCACTCAGCAGGTGAACGCCGGCGACACCTCCGCCGCCATCGAGGCCGCCCGCGCCTTCCACAAACAGCTCTGCAATACCCGCGTCCTCGACCCCGCCTGCGGCTCCGGCAACTTCCT
>JAOAPF010000126.1 GCA_025462755.1 Edaphobacter sp. | reverse complement strand
GACCCCGGCGTTCTGGAAGTGAATCTGCCGCCCGCGAGCGATTGGGACGAACTCGAACACATCAACACCGTGCTCGTCGAGGAGGCACAAAGAAATCGGTTGACCGCTGAAAAATTCAACTACGACGGCGGCCATGTCGCAACCGGCGGCGGTAGCCATATCGTGATCGGGGGAGCGACCGTGTTGGACAGCCCCTTCCTGCGCCGTCCGGATCTATTGCGCAGCATGGTGGCGTTCTGGCAAAACCATCCGTCGCTGTCGTATCTGTTTTCCGGCATGTATGTCGGCCCGACGAGCCAATATCCGCGCGTGGACGAGGCGCGCATGGATGGCTTGTATGAGTTGGAGGTTGCGTTCAGTCAGTTGCCTTCGAATGACTGCCCGCCGTTCATTGTGAACGGGTTGTTCCGCAATCTGCTCGTCGATGTCACAGGAAACTCGCATCGCGCCGAATTCTGCATCGACAAACTTTATCCTCCCGAAGGTCTCGGATTACGGCTCGGCTTGCTCGAACTGCGTGCCTTCGAGATGGCTCCGCATGTGAGAATGGGTCTTGTGGAGATGCTATTAATCCGCGCGTTGGTCTGTAGGTTTTGGAAACGGCCATTCGAAGGCAGCCTGGTTCGTTGGGGCACGACGCTCCATGACCGTTTCATGCTGCCGCATTTTGTCAGGCGCGACTTTTCCGATGTGCTCACCGAATTGCGCCAGTCAGGTTATAACTTCGAAGAGACGTGGTTTGCTTCGCACGTTGAGTTTCGCTTTCCGAAGATCGGGTCGATCGCTGCGGAGGGAGTCGAACTCGAACTGCGTCAGGCCCTTGAGCCTTGGAACGTGCTCGCGGAAGAGACTACTTCCGGGGGAACGGTTCGCAGCGTGGACTCATCACTTGAACGGATGCAGGTTAAGGTATTGGGGTTCGCGACGGAATCTCGTTATGTGGTTGCATGCAATGGGCGCAGAGTGCCTCTCGCTCCCGCGGGCGAGCCTGGTGAGGCGGTGGCGGGCGTACGATATCGCGCCCGACGGCTTTCTGCGGCGTTGCACCCCACAATCCCCGTGCATTCCCCGCTTGTCTTCGACATCATTGATCGCTGGAAAGACCGTTCGATCGGCCGATGCATCTACCATACGGGACCACCGGACGGTCGTCCGTACACTTCCCGGCCCGCCAACGCTAAGGAGGCCGAAGAGCGGCGTCTGGAACGCTTTCAAGTGTCCGGTCACACGCTCGATCCAATGGCCGCGCCAGAGCAGGAGAGCAACCCGATCTTTCCTCTTACTCTTGACCTGCGGACGCTGGCGCCTGGACAAAAGACCCAAACCGGGAAGCGGGGGCTTGTGCCATGACCGTGGATTTGTATCAAACTTCACTCCACTACGCTGCCGCATACGATGAATTGTCGGCCGATGGCGTGACTCCTCGACCGCACTGGGCACACCTCATGGAGTCGCTCAGGGAGATCGGCCCCGAGGAGTTAGGGCGACGCTGGGGCCGTGCCGAACGCCGCATTCGCGAGAACGGGATCACGTACAACATTTACAGCGATCCGCTCGGGGCAAATCGGCCTTGGAAAATCGACATCCTTCCGCTTCTGATTTCTGCGAACGAGTGGCGATACATCGAAGCGGGCATCATTCAGCGCGCCCAGTTGATGAGTCTGCTTCTCGAGGATCTCTACGGGTCGCAGAACCTCGTGGCAGAGGGCCACTTTCCTGCCGCGCTTCTCTACGCAAACCCTGCATTCCTTCGGCCGCTTGTGGGCGTGCCTGTTCCCGCGCATAGTTATCTGCATATGCTAGCCGTCGATCTTGCGCGTTCGCCGGACGGCCAGTGGTGGGTGCTGGCCGATCGCACGCAAGCGCCTTCGGGCAGCGGCTATGCACTGGAGAACCGCACCATTGTCTCCGATGTTCTACCGAATCTCTTCCGCACTTCGAACGTATTGCGCCTCGCTCCTTTCTTTCGTGCGCAACGCGAAGCGCTTACCAGTCTCGCCCAGCGCAACAATCCGCGCATCGTATTGCTGACGCCGGGGCCGTTCAACGAGACCTACTTCGAACACTCGTATACCGCGCGATACCTGGGCTTCACTCTGGTCGAGGGAGCCGATCTCACGGTGCGCGACCGGTGCGTCTATCTAAAGACCGTCGACGGGTTGGAGCAGGTGGACGTCATTTTGCGCAGGGTGGACGATAGCTTTTGCGATCCTCTCGAATTGCGGAGCGATTCGCTTTTGGGTGTGCCCGGCCTGGTCGACGCCATCGTCGCTGGAAATGTGAAGGTTGCAAACGCATTGGGCAGCGGACTGATTGAGACGGCAGCGGTCATCCCCTTTCTTCCCGGCCTCTCCAGGCATCTGCTTGGCGAGAAGCTCAAACTTCCATCCGTCGCGACCTGGTGGTGCGGGCAGGAGTACGCGCTCGATTGGGTGCTCAACCATCTTGATTCTGTGGTGGTAAAACCGGCGTTTCCATCACGGGGAATGGAACCAGTCTTCGGAGCTGAGCTTCCCCACGCCGAAAAGGGCAAGTTTGCCGAAAAATTGCGGGCCCACCCTTATGAATATGTGGCGCAAGAGCAGATCGCTTTATCCACTGCGCCCGTGTGGGATCACGGCCGCCTCAACTCGCGCAGCGTGGTGCTGCGTACTTACGTGCTCAACACCGGTAGCGGATGGACTGCAATTCCAGGGGGATTGGTGCGGGTCGCCGAAGCGGAAGGGTCGGTCGTCTCGATGCAGCGGGGCGGCCACAGTAAGGACGTCTGGGTCCTCTGGGACGGCCCCGTGGATACGTTCAGTTTGCTGCACCCGCGTAACGAGCCGGTGGAGTTGCGCCGCGTCTCGCGGGGTGTTCCAAGCAGCGTAGCCGACAATGTTTTCTGGCTGGGTCGATATGTCGAGCGGGCGGAAAACATTGCTCGGATCTTACGCCCGATGATCTCTCGAGTCCGTCGCGCGGACGAGGCGGAACTCGGGTGCCTCATCCGATTGCACAGTTGCCTTGAGTCACGGCACAGCAAGTTGCCAAAGGCTAAAGACAGGCGGCCGACTTCGCTTGAGCTCGAACAGGAAATGATCTCCCTCATGACAGATGTCAAGCGACCGGACAGCCTGGCTTCCACCCTGGCAGAAGTATCTCGGGTCGGGGGCAATGTTCGCGAGCGGTTGTCGGCCGACATGATGTTTCTCATCGGCCAGCTTCGGGACTCAATCGTGGTTGAGCCTGGCACACCGTTTCTCGAATATCCAGCAATGCTGACCTCTTGTCTGGAACTACTTTCCGCATTTTCCGGAATGGAGCGCGAAAATATCAACCGCGGATTGGGCTGGTTGTTCCTGACGACCGGCCGGCGTCTCGAGCGCGCGATCTATCTGACGAGGCAACTGCGCGAGATCACCGCGCCGCTCGCTGAGCAGGACTGGTCGCTTCTGGAATGCCTGCTCGAGGTTGCGGACAGCTCCATGACCTACCGGACGCGGTACTACACGACGCTGCAACCCTTGGCTGTGCTCGATGTGCTGATGGCCGATGAGACGAATCCCCGGTCTTTGGACTTTCAGCTGAGCCACCTTGTGGATCTCTATCAAAAACTTCCTCGGCACCTGCCAGATGACTCGCAGGCGATGCGGGACGCGCTGGCATTGTTACGCAACTTCGATCTGCGAGAGCTGACATACCCACTGCCAAATGGGGCGTCGACAGGTAATGGTTCCGAGGGGCTCTCCCGGCTTGAGCGTTTCCTCCGAGATCTGGAACAACTGTTGCCTTCCTGGTCGAACAACTTATCGAGCCGGTACTTTAGCCACGCTCGCACCTTGCCGATCGCCATAGGCCAATGATTTATAAAATCGTTCACCGAACCACGTACAAATACAAATATTCGGTCTCAGTCGGGAACCACGTCGCGTGCCTGAAGCCGCGGACTCTACTGCACCACCAGCTGGCCCGAAACGAACTTCGGATCCAACCGTCCCCTGCGACCCGCACTGAGAGGGTGGACTACTTTGGGAACCTGCTCTGCTTTTTCACCGTTCAGGAGCCGCACAAGGAATTGGTGGTGGAGTCGCGAAGCGAAGTAATAATGGAGGGGAATCCGACGCCATGGCCGCAACAGTCGCTCCCTTGGGAAGAGGCTGCCAGATTGCTTCCCGACGATCACAGTCCCGCGGGGCTCGAAGCCTATCAGTTTGGATTTGAGTCGCCGCGCATCCGGATACGGCCGGAGTTTGCCTCTTACGCACTCCAGTCGTTTACGCCTAGCCGACCAATGCCAGATGCGCTCCTGGATCTGACCGCGCGCATCCACAAGGACTTTCGCTTCGATTCAAAAGTCACCAACGTCCGAACCCCCACCGAAGAGGTCTTTCGAAAGCGCCGGGGTGTATGCCAGGACTTCGCACACTTGCAAATCGCCTGCCTCCGCTCCCTGAACATTGCGGCCCGTTACGTAAGCGGATACCTTCGAACCTATCCGCCTCCCGGCCAGCCGAGGCTTGTAGGCGCTGATGCATCCCACGCCTGGGTGTCTGCTTATTGTCCGGGAATCGGATGGCTTGATATGGATCCCACGAACAACGTTGTCCCCTCGAACGGCCACGTGACGCTCGCCTGGGGCCGGGACTACGGCGACGTAAGTCCTCTGCGCGGTCTGATTCTAGGAGGCGGTGCCCATACACTCAAAGTCGGCGTGGATATGGAGCCGCTCGATTCCTAAGTGCCGGCAGCCCAACGACTGTTCCGGAGAGCGTCGAGGCAGGCTCGACCTTCATCGAAGTGACCCCCAAACCAGATCGAAGCGTCGCCTATCGCGCGAGGTCTGGGAAGTTAGGCTGATGGTGACGCCAGTAGATCGAGCCTTCGGAGACTTCGAGGTCAGCCACTGTGGCAAGATAGAGTCTTCGATCCAATCTCAAATCCGATCGGCACCGGGATTTCTGTTCGCCTCCGGCGAACGCCGCGCCAATCGGTCATGACTGACCAACCACCTTGCCCCCAGAGGTCAGCACCTGGTTCGTGCGCTCGCTAGATCGGCTGCCACGATCGCCACCTGGAGGTGCCGATTCTCAACAAACATGGTTGGTTCGCGGAGATCCGTTCCAAAGCACGACTGCCTTGGGCGGAAGCCGGTTCATGTCACGGTTAGGTACAGGTTGCCGCTGCCGACGGCTATGCATTAGAGAATCCGGTCAGTTTCCAACCGGATGGAACTCTGACCAGGTATAGGCATGGCACATTGGGGGTATTGGCGAAACAGATGGATGTAGTGACACTAGCCATTAGCTATGATCGATCTTTCCGTCGCGGCTTCCAGGACTCAGAAGCGAATAGCGAAAGGAAGAACTTACGTGTCAATCGCTCCATCGGGGACCAGCTCGACCCAGAACCCTCGTCTCCGATCACTTGCCTATCCTTACTTGGGAGCAGCCGCGGCTGGTGCAGCCGGCCTGATCGTAGAACGATTTGGGTCCGCGCGAGTGTTGAGACACTATCAGACCGCCCGTTTGCGTGCGCTTCTCCGCCACGCCTACGAAACCGTTCTCTTCTACCGACGACGCTTCGACCAGGCTGGATTCCATCCGGACCAATTCCTCACATTCGATGACTTGCAGCGCGTGCCTATTACGCGCAAGGCCGATATACGGCTTGCAACTGACGAAGAGGCCATCGCAATCGATTGCGACCCGTCCCGCCTGCACCGCCACACCACAGGCGGCTCGACCGGTGAGCCCACCAAGCTCAGATTCACGGCATACGAAGATCGGCTGCTTAGGACATTCCGTCTGCTGGCCACCATGCGCCTCGGACTCCGGCTGCGGGACCGAAGGACCCAGCTAAGAACAGACCAACCTTATCCCAGCAAGATCAGCGAGCACTTCATTCTGCCTAGCCAGATAGTCTATGCATTCTTACCTCCAAAGGAGATGCGTGCGAATCTCTGCCAGTTCAAGCCGGATGTCATCAGAGGATTTCCCTCGGCCCTTGCCTCTTTCGCGGACCAGATTACCGACGAAGACCGACTCCATCTGAGGCCCCGCTTTCTCACCACTGACTCCGAGAATCTAACCGACCTTGCCCGGGAGAAAATCGAGAAGGCCTTCAAGGCACCAGTGTTCGACATCTACGACTCCTATGAGTGCAACGTCATCGCGTATCAATGCACTCGCAGTGACGGGTATCACGTCATGGACCCTGCTGTGGTGGTCGAGGTGCTCAACGAAGACCAGCCAGTCCAGCACGGGGAAACCGGTGAGGTCGCGCTCACTAGTCTGCACGCCTGGGCAGCGCCGTTGATTCGCTACATGCCTGGAGACATGGTGGAGCGTGGGCCGAGCCAATGTGCGTGTGGTGCTCCGAACTCGACCCTGGCAAAGGTCTATGGGCGCACGCATGATCTCTTCCTCCTTCCCGATGGCCGCAGGCTTCATCCCAAGTACCTTGCGGCCCCACTCCGCCTCGTCATACCCGTCCTCCGCCTTTACCAGATTGCGCAGGAGGCGACGGATCGCGTGGTCGTCAAGTTGCAGCTTGTTCCGGGAGTTGAAATACCCACTGAACAGCTGGAGACAGTGCGGACAGGAATGTTGCGCCATCTTGGCGAGGGCGTAACCGTCCTCATCAAGGTGGTCGATGACATTCCATCCGAGCCCAATGGAAAGTTCCGGCCCTATCGGTCCTATCTTAATCAAGGGGCAGTTGCCTGATGTCCCCTATAATTGGTCAACCCACCGAACCTGCAGTTCTTGACCTCCCCAAGGTCGGCACAAAGAGCACGGAGCCGTCATTGATGAGAGTTCGGTCTGTTCTGGAAGTGGACGTAGCTGTAGAAGCTTTGCAACATGTCGCTCGATACGACTCGATGCGGCTCGAGACGTACCGCCAAAAAGAGAATCTCGCAGACCGTATCTGCATCTCGCCGATTGATTCCGCGCTGGCGTTGCGATTTGATGACGTCGGATACTTCAATCGCGTGTACTGCGCCGATCAGGCTTTCCTTGAAAGGCTTCCGGAGATCGAGTCGTTCTACCGCGGCGGCTCCTTTGGTTGCGAATTGGTTGCGCCTCCCTCAGATGAGTCTGGCAGCTTCAGAATCTCGCGTCCGGGGTGGGCTCCAGTCCACCATTACGTGTGGCTGCATCACCCCAATTGCACTGCGCTCTGGTCGATTCAGGCGACTCCATTCGACATCCGTCCTCCAAAGGCTGCCGAGCGGCAGCAATTCCTGCTTGCGTATCTGCGTGCGTTCGAGGCCCAGGAAGACCGCATCCCTGCCGCCCTGCGGAACATGCGACATCTATTTGATCGGCCCGAACTCGATTTCCTGATGGCATGGCACGGAGGGACACTCGCCGGAGTAGCCATATTGATGCGGTGCGGCAGCACAGCTTTGCTCTGCGCGGGCGCAGCCCTGCCGGAGTTTCGCGAAATGGGCTGCCATGCAGCTCTGCTGGCTGCGCGTATCCGGCTGGCCTCCGAGGCTGGATGCCGGCAGATCTACTCCTGGGCAGAGCTCGGAGGCCAAAGCCACGCCAACATGGAAAGAATCGGACTTGAGGCAGTAGGAACTACAACCACCTGGCGCTATTCCGCTGAGAACGACTAAATGATTACCACGACGCCAATCTATCGCTCCGCACGAGCCGGGGACAACGGATTTGCTCCACGCATCGGATTCCGCCCGTTCGATCTCCTCGATGCAGAGTCTACCATCGGGAATCGGTTTCGCGAGGTCGCGCTACGCAGAGGCACCGCAACTGCCGTCGTCGATGGCGATCACCGTGTCAGTTATACCGAACTCCTCCATCGGGCTGAAGCCATCGCTCAGGACCTACGCTCTCGATGCGGCATCGCCGGGGGTGTCGTTGCAATATGCCAGCCAACCAGTCTTGGCACCATCGAAACTCTTCTAGGTGCTCTCCTCGGCGAGTTCGCCTACTTCTGCCTGGATCCTTTACTCCCGGCGTCGCAAAGAACAAAATTGCTTCAGGCAGTCGCACCCATAACGCTGGAAGGCCCCGGCCTGAGAGTTGGTGAATTGTCCTCTCAATCAATTCTTTTAAAGACTGGTGGCCCGGCTGGAGTTGCAGCCTTGTACGCAACATCAGGGTCCACTGGTGAGCCCAAGATGGTCGCCTTATCCCATCGCGCGATCTTGTTCGATATTGGGCGCCAGACCAACGATCTCTACCTGGGCTCAGATGATCGCTTCGATTCGCTCTTCTCCTACGCGTTCAGCGCAACCCTTGCGACCACCTTTGGCCCATTGCTAAACGGCGCCCAAGTCCACTGCTACGATCCACAGCACAACATAACCGCCCTGCCTGGCTGGCTCGCTGACCGCCGGATCACCGTCAGCACGATGACCGTCTCCATGCTGCGGCATCTTTGCCTTTTAGGTTCTCGGGTGCCCAATCTGTCCGCGATGCGCCTGCTCTCTGTTGGCGGAGAGGCTATCCATCCCGCTGATGTGGAGGCCTTCCGTTCCGTATTTCCAGCATCCTGCGTCCTGCAGAATGCGATGGCATCTACCGAGACCCGCACCTACGCCCAATACTTCGTTCCTCCGAGCGGGCCGGTAGAGAGCCCGGTCCCGCTCGGCCTGCCCGTAGCCGGGAAGGAAGTGCTGCTGCTCGACGAGAATGGCACTCCAGTTCCTACTGGATGTGAGGGCGAGATTACTGTTCGCAGCCGCTACCTCGCCGACGGCTACGCCAACGACGCCCAGCGCACTGCGATCAAGTTCCAGCCGCAGGAGGATGGGCTGGTACTCTATCGCACTGGGGATCGCGGTTGGTTCCGCCCCGACGGCTGCCTCGTTTTCCTGGGCCGCACGGACTCACAGGCCAAGATCCGCGGTCATCGCGTCGAACTGGACCATATCGCGCAAGTGCTTGAACTTCATCCGGAGGTCCGAACCTCTGTCGTCGTCACCTGCGCCGATTCAACCGGCAACGAACAGCTTGTCGCATATGTTGTGGCTCGCCCAGACTCCCACCTGACACAGAAGCCCTTGCGCGATTTTCTTCGAACCCAGTTACCCGCTTATGCCGTTCCTTGGTCCTTTGTCTTTCTGCCGGAATTGCCCTTGAACGCCAACTTCAAAGTCGATCGTCGAAATCTTCCAAAGCCGCCCCTCGCTCTGATTGACGAAGACGTATCAGCTTCCGGTGAAACGATCGAAGTGCTGAGAAATATCTGGAAGAGTGTCCTGCAATGTTCCGACATCGCGGACCAAGATGTCTTCGCTGACCTGGGTGGTGACTCTCTCAATGCCGTTCGCGTCCTTGTCGCGGTTCACGAACGCTTCGCCTGCGATCTACCGCCCGACACACTCCAACGCTTCCCCACTCTCAGACTCTTGGCCGATTACGTTGACGGCGCAGTTCAAAGTGACGCAAGCCGCGATCTGGTCATCGTCTTTAGCGCCGGCGGAGAGGGTTGCCCGTTCTTCTTTGCACCAGGTCTGAATGGTTCTACCTTCGGGTACCGCCATCTCGCCGACCACCTCGATTCCTCGCATGCCGCGTATGGACTGAATATCCAATCATGGTTCACCGCAACGTCGGAGGCGTCAGTCGAATCGATGGCGGCGAATTACGTCGGAGAGATTGAAAGAGTCGTCCCTCCTGGTGGGAAAGTTATCGTGGTGGGCCACTCCTTTGGCGGTACGATCGCCTTCGAAATCGCGTCGCAACTTCGCCAGAGAGGAATTGTCGACCCTCTTCCAGTCATCGTCGATATGCCCGCGTTGAACGCGCCGGGGAGGCCGGCACATACCTTCCAGCGACAACTGCTTGATGCGCTGCGAAACCTGCCGGCCTGGACCGCGAAAGAGGTGGTCCACTTCCATCCTCGCGCATTTTTCTTACGTTGTTACGGCAACCTCCGCCGCATGTTGCGGGCCCTCGGCGGGCGACCTCCCGCCAAGGAACTTGATCCCCTTATTTACTTTGGCGAGGCGAATCTGCCCAAGGCTTATCAAACGTTTCTAACCGCGATGTATCAAGCCATGAACAGCTACGTCCCCGCCCAGTACGAAGGCAAAATAGTATTGCTGCGGGCTAAGGTGCCCACCCTGTTTCGCAGTCGCCACCCCACGATGGGGTGGGAGACGGTGGCGGCAGGTGGAGTGGAAGTGCATTCTATACCGGGTAGACACGACGACTGCGTGTCGGAACTCCACGGCCGCGACCTGGCTGCTGTCTTGGTCCGCTGCGCTGGAGTATTTGCATCTCCTGAACCCGAACTGTCCTAGTTCACCTTCAACTTCGGCGCGGAAACACTTCAGCGCACAACGCTGGAAAGCGGCTCGTCACTATGAAATGTGTCTCAGAAAATGTCTGCCACGTTGTTCCGGCCCAAGGGCGAAGATGATTAGGAGCAGAACGATGACAATGACCTCGAAGAGAGTCAGAGCCCAGGGATAGCCGAAGTGATCTCGCAAGAAAAACTCGAACGAAACCGCAGGCGACGCCACAAGTACCCCTAATTGATACACGAATCCCGGGAACAGACTGCGAACCGCATCGGGAGAGAGCTCATTCAGATGTGCCGGGATGACACCAAATGCTCCTTGTACGCCGGTCTGCATCACATAAGACCCAACTACCAACGTGAGCACAGAGCCGCCAAACGCCCATGCCGGGATCGCTAGGAGGGACAAGAGGAGAGCCACCATAATGGCGTATCGCCGCCCTATTCTCTCAGAGAAGTATCCGAAAAAGATGGCTCCCGTAATGGCGCCAATGTTGTAAATGATGGGAATGCCGTAGAGAGGTTTCATCCCCAGGACCAGTGCATCTTTTATGCTGGGCAATGACTTCAGAAAATCGGGATACAAATCCTGCGTTCCATGCGACAGGCAGGACATAACAACCATCACCAGCAACAGATACGAAAAACTACCCATGTGCTGGAATAAGGTTTTGAAGATATTCGCAATAGACCCCATGCGGTGCTGTTTCCACGCTTCCGACTCGGGTGACAGATAGGTGAGAATCACAATCACCACGGCCAATAACGAGCCGACAACGAACATGGCTCGCCAACCTAAATGCGGCATGATCGTGAGCATACCCACTGCAGCCAGCAAATATCCAAACGGATAGCCACCCTGCATCATGCCAGAGAGAACACCCCGCTGCTTGCGGGGGGCGTTCTCCATGGCAAACGAAGCGCCGATTCCCCAGTAACCTCCCATGCCGATACCGTAAAGTGCACGCATGATGGCGAAGAAGAGATAATTCGGAGCAAAACCGCTGAGCACCGTAATCGTAGAAAAATATATAACACAGGCCATCAATGGCTTTTTGCGCCCATAACGGTCTGCCAGTGCGCCAAACAGTAAAGCACCGACCGGACGCATCGCCAGCGTAATGGAGATAGTCCAGACAATAGCTTTTTTCTCAACGTGAAAATTGGCCGCCAGCGCATCGAACAGGAAGACAACAACGAAAAAGTCGAAGGCATCGAGCACCCAGCCGAGAATGCTCGATGCCACCGCAAATTGCCACCCTTTTGTGTTCGGCTCATTCTTCACCACCAATAATTCCTCTTCGATTTGCATTGTCAGCGGTCTCCAGATCAGGGGGCTAGTTGGGACAGTCAAAATGAAGTTTCGATGTCAACACCGATCGGCATCCGACGGGCAGTAATGTTCAGGTCATCTCTCATTGTCTAAGAGAGAGCCGGATGCAATCCAGCTCTCTCCCACTCGCGGGTTGCCTTGCTTCTAGAAGATGACTTTCATGCCGAGTTGGATCTGGCGTGAGCTGGTAGAGGTCTGGTTGAGAGCGGTTGGCAGCGCGCTTCCGTCGGCGTCGTAGACGGAATTGTTTTGTCCCCCGGTGTTAAGAAAGCCCGGGGACAGAAAATTTGTGTGATTGAGTATGTTGAAAAACTCGGCACGGAACTGGACGTTCATGGCGTCGGAGATGACGGGTATTTTGGTATTTTTGAAGATCGACATGTCGAGAGTGGTGAGACCTGGGCCGTAGAAGTGGTTGCGTCCGGAGTTTCCTACGACGTTAGAGCAGAACTGTCGGCCGGCAGGGGCTTTAGGTGCTGAGGCCGGGTAGTTGAGGAAGGACTTCGGTGCGCAGCCGTAGGGGTTGGCGGCTGAGGCAGTAGCTAGAGACGCGGGGGCGGTTGGGGGCGTGAAGCAGTTGGTGTTGATATAGTTGATTCCTTTGCCTCCGGTTGGATTGCATCCCGGAAGTACGTCGGCGAGGTCCATGGAGAAGTCTCCATTGAAACCTGTGCCGAGAGGATCGTTCCCTCCTCCTATAGTTACGGAGAAGGGTGCTCCTGTTTCAGCGGTGAGGATTCCTCCAAGCTGCCATCCAGCGGCGAAGCCGTTTGCAAAGGCGTTTTGGAAGGTGGGTACGGGAATGTTCCAGATTAGGTTGCCGGTGGCGACCTGACGGAGATCGAAGTCGCATGGGCCGACACGGTAAGACTTCTGGGTGAGGAGCGGAACGGCGATCGAATTGAGGAAGGTATCGCCGGTGACGGGCGCCGAACTCAGGTCGTCGCAGTGCCCCCAGGTGTAGGAGAGCTGTCCCTGAACGCCGTGGGACATGGCTTTCCTGAGCTGGGCCTGAAGGGCCTGATAGCTGGATGCACCGTCGAAGATGACGGGACGAATGCCAGCTCCCCCGCCCCAGTTGGGGTCGACGCGAACGCCTCCCGTTGCGGGGAAGACGATACCGATTCCCGAAACGTTGTTTGCGGGTACAAGGTTGATGTCATCGGCTGCGACCGAGAGGTGGAGGGAGCGCGATCCGACGTAGGCGACCATGGCACTAAATCCCTGGCCGAGGTCCTGCTGGATGTTTGCGCTCCAGTTGTATACGGCAGCGCGCTTGGGGTTCTGCTGGATGTAGCGATTGCGGATCTGTTGCTGGTTGAAGCTGATGTTGGCGTCGGGAACTCCGGTGCCGAGGGTAGTTGCGGGGTCAGCTCCGACGATCTGGAAGGGAGCGGTGGCGGCGGTGTTGAGTGCGAATTCGTAGGGAAGGGGGAGGACGTCAAACATGCCAAATGCGGCGTGAACTGCGGTCTTTCCGTCGCCAAATGGGTCCCATGCGAAGCCAAGGCGCGGCTGGAAGTTTTTGGTTGTGGGGTTGGACGCGATGGGGCTGTCGGTTCCGACGGGCCCGCAGGCGGTGGTGCTGGCAGTGCAGTTGGATAGTGTGGTGATCTGCTGGAATCCGGCTGCCGCTACAGTGTATCCGTTGACGGTATAGGACGGTACGGTGTTGGCGTCCTTGGGGCGGGTCGTGGCTTCGTAACGGAGGCCGAGGTTCAAAGTGAGATTTTTTCTGATGTGCCAGTCGTCCTTTTATTAAGCGGCGAAGTGGTTCTCGCGGAATGCGACCTGATGGGAACCTCCGGGCGCGAGGGCGTTGAGTTTGTTGGGCGCGTTGGAAAGGAACTTGGCCAAGGTGCTGTAGGTGTTGAAGCGTCCGTTAGGGCTGAGTTGTTCGAGGACGTCGTAGTGCATGTTCTCAAAGGCTCCTCCGACTTTCATGGAGTGGTTGCCTTTCGTGATGAATGCGTCATCGTAGAACTGGATAGACTGCCAGTCGTGGTTGAACTTGTTGAACCCGCCGAGTCCGTAGGCGGTCGTGAGGCCAGAGACTGGGAGTTGCGGAGGTGCGACGGAGCCGGGGGCCACGGCGAGCTTGGCGTTGGTGCCTGCGGCACTACCTGACACGGGATCGTTGATGAGGCCGGTGATAAGGCTGACCCCACCGCGGAAGGTGTTGAGGATGGCGGAGTTGAAGACATGAGTCTCCTCGGCTGTGTAGAGCTGGCGACGCGAGAAGACCTGATGGGTGGTGTTACCGAGCGGATCGACCTGCGTCTGGGGCCCGGAATCGAAGAAGTACGTGCCGTCGATGGTGTCGGAGGAGGAGAACTTGTGGTCGAGGCGAACAATGACGTAGTTCTCGCTGGCCTTAGTCGGTTGGGCGACGTTGAAGGACTGTACGCCGATGCCGCCGGGGTTGGTGTCGGCTGCTCCGGTGGGCGCGACGGGCCATAGGGCTAGATAAGGGACGATGGCGGGGACTGCTGCCGCGCGGGCCCCGGCGTTGGGGACCTTGATGGTGGTGGCAACGGGCTGTGACTGGCGGATGCCTTCGTAGGCTGCGAAGAAGAAGGTCTTGTTCTTGAAGATGGGCGCTCCGGCAGCGGCCCCGAACTGAATGCGGCGGAAGGGGGAGCGGGTAGGCTCGAAGTAGTTGCGGGCGTCGAAGATCTTGTCGCGATCGAAGAAGAAGGCGGTGCCGTGAAGTTTGTTCGTGCCCGATTTGGTGATGGCGTCTATGACGGCCCCTGAGGTGCGGCCGTACTCCGACGTGTAGCTGCTGGTGAGGACGGAGAACTGGTCGATTGCATCCACGCCCAGGTTGACACCGGTGGCGCCCCCGGGGGCGGCGTTGGTGTAGTCATTGATGACCATTCCGTTCACTCGGTAAGTGTTCTCATTAGGGCGGTGGCCTCCGTCGGAGAGCTGGTTGCCGAAGCCGCGGTTGCCCTTGTTGGCGGAGAACCCTGTGGTGGCCTGGTTGGGGACGGAGAGGACGCCGGGCTCGAGAGTGGCCAGGGAAGTCCAGTCACGTCCGTTGAGTGGGAGCTCACGGACGGTGGTTCCGTCGACCGTGGCGCTAAGGGTGGAGGAGGAGGACTGGACCGAGGGAGGGACGGTGGAGACAACGACAAGCTGGTCGAACTTGCCAACGGTGAGCACGGGACTGAAGGTCTGCTGGGAGCTTACGGTTAGGACAATCCCTTTCTGCAACGAGGTGGAGAATCCCTTCGCCGAAATCTTGACCTCGTAGTTGCCGGGGTTGAGGTTGGGAGCGGAGTAGAAGCCTTCGGCGTTGGAGGTGATGTTGCGGGTGGCGGCGGTATCGGTGTTGCTAATGATGATGGCAGCGTTGGGGACCACGGCGCCCGAGACATCGGTAACGACACCGGAGAGGGTCGCTCCTGAGACTTGGGCCTCTGCACGGCTCGTTCCGGCAACAACACTCACCACAAGGAACATCATGCATGCGAGGCTCAGCGTGACTGCGGCTTTTGACTTATATATCTTGTTTGACTTCATGGCTCTCCTCCGACTGATACTGAAATGCAGAACTGCCGATAGTTGTCGCTACCCTGCCTGCTTACACCGCACGAACGGGCTGGATTACGAAAGCCAGCGGATCATACGCTGCAATTTGAATAGCTCTCAATGCCCTGCGCATCAGCAGATAAGCATTTGCAAGTAACGCGTTTGCCGCCCTGAAATCAGCGGGTTGCGGGCGGTGGTAACGTTCTGGGCGAATAGTATTTGCGTTGACATGGGATATTGCGACTCCTATAATTCGTCGATCTTTACAAAAGCGCTCACTCAGGTAGCTAGTTCATGTCGTCATCCCCAGTAGAAGCACCGGCAAAGATCGTCCGCTTCGGTCTCTTTGAGGTTGATCTAGAAAGCAACGAACTGCGCAAGAAGGGATTGCGCGTGAAGTTGCAGGATCAGCAACTGAATCTCCTTAAAATTCTCCTGGAGCATCCGGGAACTCTGGTAACCCGTGATGAACTGCGCCATCGGCTATGGAAGCCTGGCACGTTTGTTGAATTTGATCACAGCCTGAATACCGCGATGATGAGGTTGCGCGAGGTGCTCGGCGACTCATCGGACAATCCAATGCTGATTGAGACCGTGCCCCGGAAGGGCTACCGGTTTATCGCGCCTGTGCATGATTTGAAAAAGGAACAGGAAACGGAGCTTTCCTTAAGTTCTATCGATGCAGAAGAAGACGAACTTAATTTAGCCGTCCTACTGCCCCAGGACGCCTCCTCTAGCGCTGCGCCAATGCCCCTGGTCCGGCAGGTTTCGTTGAGTCGCGCAGTTCTTGCAGGGCTGGCTGTGGTCCTGTTCGTTGTGGCCGTTCTCTTCCTGTTCCGGCAGAGGCTGGGTCTTGTTTCTTCAGAAACGAAGCAGATAAGTTCCATTGCGGTGTTGCCGATGCAGAATCTCTCCGGTGACAGCAATCAGGACTACTTTGCAGATGGCATGACGGATGAGCTTATTGCGAGCCTGGCCCGGATCAGCTCGTTACGGGTGATCTCTCGCACTACGGCGATGGAGTACAAGGGAACTCATGAATCGCTGGAAAAGATCGCTCACGACCTACACGTCGACGCTGTCGTTGAGGGAACCGTTCTCCGATCGGGTGATCGGGTAAGGATCACCGCTGAACTCGTACAGGTCTCTACGGACCGCCATCTTTGGGCTGACACCTATGAGAGTCCCCTGGGCGACATTCTTGCGCTGCAGAACCAGGTGGCAGGTGCCATTGTCAGCCAGATCCGTATCAAGCTCACGCCGCAGGATAAAGAATCCCTGGCTGCTACCCGTCCGATCAACGCCGCCGCCTTCGAAGACTATCTGAAAGGCCGCTACTACTGGGGCAAACGATCGGAAGACGCTCTCGATAAGGCGATCCACTACTTCCAGTCTGCTACCGAAAAAGATTCCAACTATGCGCTCGCGTATGCAGGGCTCGCCGACTGTTATGGAATCCTGGGGGCAGCAATAGTTGGCACAGTTCCGACGAGTGAAGTTGCGCCGAAAGCCAAAGCCGCAGCCAAAAGAGCAGTGGAGCTCGATCCCACTCTAGCTGAGACGCAGACCGCGCTAGCTACGGTTCAGTTCAACGACGACTGGAACTGGAAGGCCGCAGAGACAGGTTTTCGTCATGCAATTCAATTAAATCCGAGCTACGCCACTGCCCATCAACGTTACTCGCTGTATCTGATAGCCATGGGACGAACAGAGGAGAGCCTAGAAGAGATGAACCGCGCCAGATCTCTCGACCCTCTCTCCCTGAGCGTGAATTTCAGTCTGGGTTGGAGGTTGTACATGGCGCGCCAGTACGATCAGGCGATTTCCCAACTCCTCAATACTATCGAGATGGATCCATCGTATTTGTTGGCCCATATTGTGCTTGGTCAATGCTACGAACAGGAGGGAAAGTATTCCGAGGCTATAACCGAGTTGCAGAGGGCAGCTTCATTGTCTCCTGATAGCCCACCGGTGCTGGCCGCCCTCGGTCATGCTTATGCGGCGGCTGGGAAACGCGCTGAAGCCCTGCAAATGCTGGATAAACTCAAATCTGTATCGGGACGCCGTTACGTCTCTCCATTTTACGTGGCATTTTTGTATATCGGTCTCGGCGATCGTGAACAAGCTGTTGCATGGCTCGACCGGGGTTACGATGACCGCTCCAACAATATGATCTTTCTCAACGTGGTTCCTCAATTCGATACTTTGCGCTCCGAACCTCGCTTCCAGGGCTTGCGCCATCGGATTGGCCTATAAACTCGTTCTTCATCTCTTGGTCATCCGCCTAGTGGCCGTTTTCTCTTGTCGTTTCTCATCCACTATCCCGCCCAACTAGCGACATGCCTTGTGCACTTAGGAGCAGCCATCCGAGAATTCGCTTGTGTTGATAGATACTAGATTCGGTCTGAATCTCTCTACTCTTCTATGGATAGAGAAGGACGGCGATGTTGTAGGCGGTGAAGGAGCTTTTGCGGGTTGCAGGGCAAGCGCCAACGACAGCCTGGTGATATTTGCCGGAGATAAGGCGGTTTCTCAGCTGACTGGGAATCGCGTTCAGGCTGGAAGCGGTGTATCGCATGATGAACCAGGGTTGACGAGAGCCCGCGTAGCCGGTGCTCATGGTGCAGGTTTGGCGAGCGTCGTCGGTGGTTTCGGTGACGCGCATTCCAGACTGTGCAATGACGCCGGCGACGGCGCGCTCCTGCTGATTGATCGTAAGGATTTTTACGGTGCTGGCGAAGTCTTCTACGGCGTACAGCTGGTTGTCGCGCGTGACGATCGCGATGCCGATGGAGTCGACGTCGGGATCGAGGAGATTGGCGCGATGGTCGGGGGAGTTCATCCAGAGATCGTGGATGATGACCGAGCTGGGAGCTTCTCCTACGTTTTCTGAGATGAGGCTAAAGTGCGCGCCAGCATTGGCTCCGCGCGTTGCGAGTTCCGGTTCGCCATCGAACTGGTGGGAGATGATGGCGTGGTCGGCCATCTCGTGGGCGTGGAGGGCTGAGGCTTCGGTGAGGACGGGATCGAGGCGAAGTGGGGGAAGTCCTTGGTTGGCGCGGGCTTCGTTGGCGGCAGCGAAGAGGTATTGCTCGGCGACAGTGAGGTTGTTCTCTGGGGCGAAGGCGCTCTGGCCGTGGAGATTGGAGGCGATCGATGTCAACGCGAGAGCTGCGATGGCGAGCGCTTTCCTCAATGAAATCAGGGGGTTCAGGCCGGAGTTCGGGGAGGGCCGCATGGAGGTGATTCTAGGTTTGAGGTGCAGGGTAAGGTAATACAACTTACGAGGCAGCATGGGGTCCCCGCTTTCCTATCGGCTTTTGATGGTGAAAAGATGAGGCGCGGAATTGTTTTTGAAAAAAATATTTTGGGTGGGGAGAGCGTAGTTTTGCTGGGGGTTTTGCGATTTTCTGGTGTTTTTTGGTGGTAAAAGCGTGGTGAGTTTGTGGTGGCATGCATGCTTTTTGTGGTGTTTTGTATGGTTGTTTTTGGACTGCTAAAAACATGCCAAATTTTTAACTTTATTTTTTGGGCGTTCCCATTTTGGGAATCGGTGGCCAGGGAAGAAGACGACCCGACGGGCCAGGGCCGACTCGTGGCGGATCCAATCAGAGACCCAGTGCTGAAGAGGGTGCTGAGAAAGTGGCTCGCGAAATAAAACGTACCTCAGCGCTAAAGCCGCGTTGCGAAGAAAGTCCTTTCGGCACGGCTGAAGCCGTGCCCTTAAGCAAGACGGAGTTTTTCAACAACCTCTGAAGCCGTTTTAGGTACCTGGAAGCGAAGACACAATATGAGCGCGGTGGTGAGGCTACGACTTAAAGTTGG
>JAOAPF010000138.1 GCA_025462755.1 Edaphobacter sp. | reverse complement strand
CGCTGGGGAGCGAATCTTCTTTGTTGTGATTTGTGGAGGCGTGTATGTCGGAGTCGAAGATGCCGAAGAGGCCGTGCTGGCCGGCGGCTTCGTCGCGTTGTGATTTTTGCGCGCGCTCCATGGCCTTATCCAGTGCGGCGCAGAGCTGGGCGCGGCCTCCGAAGGCGTCCATCGCGCCAGCCTTGATGAGGGATTCGAGGACCCGCTTATTGAGCAGGCGGAGGTCTACTTTTTCGCAGAACTCGTAGAGGCTGGCGAAGCCGGGCTTCCCTGCTGCCTGCAATGCCGCGCGTGCAGTGATGATCGATTCGATGGCGTTGTGGCCGACGTTTTTGATTGCCGCGAGGCCGAAGCCGATGGCTTTGCCTGTCGATGTATCGATCGGAGTGAAGTTGGCGTCGGAGACTTGTACATTGGGCGGGACGACGGGGATGTTCATCTCTCGGCACTCGGAGATGTACTTCACTACATTTTCGGGTTTGGAGGTTTCGCTGGTCAGCAGCGCGGCCATGAACTCGACGGGATAGTGAGTTTTGAGCCATGCGGTGTGGTAGGCGAGCAGCGAGTAGGCGGCGGAGTGGGACTTGTTGAAGCCGTAGCCGGCGAACTTCTCCATCTGGTCGAAGATTTCGCCGGCCTTGGCCTTCGGGAAGTTGCGCGCCGCGGCCCCGGCCATGAATATCTCGCGCTGCTTGGCCATCTCTCCGGCGTCTTTTTTTCCCATGGCGCGACGGAGGAGATCGGCGCCGCCCAGAGAGTATCCGCCGATGACGTTGCCGATCTGCATGACCTGTTCCTGGTAGACCATGACGCCGAGGGTTTCGCGGAGCAGCGGCTCGAGTTCGGGTAGCAGGTACTGGACCTCGCGGCGTCCCCATTTGCGCTCGATGAAGTCGTCGATCATGCTCATGGGGCCGGGGCGATAGAGCGCGTTAAGGGCGGTGAGGTGCTCGATGGAGTTCGGCTTGTAGCGGCGGAGGACGTCGCGCATGCCGCCGGATTCGAACTGGAAGACGCCGGAGGTGAGCGCGCGATGGAAGACTTTTTCGTAGGTTTCGGCATCGTCGAGCGGCACCAACGCCATGTCGACGGTTGTGCCGGTGGTGGACTTGATGAGCTTGAGCGCGTCGTCGATGATGGTGAGGGTTGTCAGGCCGAGGAAGTCCATCTTTAGGAGGCCCATCTTTTCGACGGCCTTCATGTCGTAGGCGGTGACTATGTCGTCGTTTTTGGCGCGGGTTACGGGGACTAGTTCGGTGAGTGGTTTGGGTGCGATGACGACGCCGGCAGCGTGAACGCCTGCTCCGCGGACGAGGCCTTCGAGGCGGAGGGCGGCGTCAATCAGTTCTTTGATCTTCGGGTCGCTCTCGTATGCGCCGGAGAGCATCGGTGAGTCTTTGAGGGCCTGGTCGATGGTGATGCCGATGGTGGTCGGGATCATCTTGGCGATGCGGTCCACCTCGCCGTAGGGCATGTCTAATGCTCTGCCTACATCTTTTATGGCTGCTTTGGCGGCCATGGTGTTGAAGGTGATGATCTGGGCGACCTGGTCGCGGCCGTACTTGCGGGTGACGTAGTCGATGACCTCGCCGCGGCGATTCATGCAGAAATCGATGTCGATATCGGGCATCGAGATGCGCTCGGGATTCAGGAAGCGCTCGAAGAGGAGCTCGTTCTGAAGCGGGTCGATGTCGGTGATCTGCATGACGTAGGCGACCAGCGACCCGGCGGCGGATCCGCGGCCCGGGCCTACCGGAATGTCATGCTCCCTGGCATACTTGATAAAGTCCCACACGATCATGAAATAGCCGGGAAACTTCATCTGTTTGATGATGTCTAGTTCGCGGTTAAGGCGCTCGTGGTATTCGGGGATGGTTTTCTTTAGCAGCCCGCGTTCGCGGAGGTGGGCGATGGCCGTGTCGAGGCGCATCTTCAGACCTTCGCGGCAGATGTGTTCGAAGTAGCTGTCGAGCGTCTCGCCTTCGGGGACGATGAAGTCGGGGAATGGGTTGTCGACCTTGGCCATCTTCAGATTGCAGCGGTCGATGAATTGCATCGTCCGGGTGCAGACCTCGGGCGTCTGGGAGAAGGTGCGCAGCATCTCCTCGGCGCTCTTGATGTAGAACTCCTGGGTGTCGAACTTGAAGCGCTTGGGATCGTTCATGCTGCCCGCGGTCTGGACGCAGAGCAGGATTTCGTGGGCGCGGGAGTCGTCGGCGGCGACGTAGTGGCTGTCGTTAGTGGCAATCAGCGGGATATTGAGCTCGCGCTCCATCTTGAAGAGAGCGTCGCATACGGCTTTGTCGGGAGCCAGGCCGTGATCCTGGATCTCGAGGAAGTAGTTGCCCTTGCCGAAGAGGTCCTCGTAGAAGCCGGCGGTGCGCTTGGCTTCGTCGTACTTCCCTTCCATGAGGTGCTGGTTGACCTCGCCGGCGAGACAGCCTGAGAAGCCGATCAAGCCTTCGGAGTGTTTGGCGAGGAAGGCTTTCGAGACGCGGGGTTTGCGGTAAAAGCCATGCAGCGCGGCCTCGCTGGTGAGGCGAACGAGGTTGCGGTAGCCGGCTTCGTTTTCGGCCAGGACGAGGAGGTGGTTGTACTTGTCGCCTTCAGGCGCGGCGCGGTGGTCGTCGTTCTTGCAGATGTAGAGTTCGCAGCCGAGGATGGGCTTGAGTCCCTTCTTCTGCATGGCGTCGAAGAAGTGAACAGCGCCGAAGATGTTGCCGTGGTCGGTCATGGCGGCGGCAGTCTGGCCGATTTTGCTTAGGTGTCCGGCGAGTTTGTCTACGTCGCAGGCGCCATCGAGAAGAGAGTAATCGGTGTGGAGATGAAGGTGGGTAAACTCTGCTGCCATGCACCTATTCTAAGGCGTTTGGGCCGACCCCTCTGCTGAGGATAAGTGGGTCGGAATTCGCGCGGGTTCCTCCTACAAGGTCGCGGTGAGGACCGACGGATTGGATTGGGTCGATTTCAATGTCGAAGCGCAGGCGGGTGGCGAGAAGACGTCACCTCCACCGTGACCTATACCTGGTGCGAGAGGTCTGCCGTTGGGGCCCTGCGGGCATCCCTGCTGCCGAGTATTAGAATGGAAAGCCAAATGGCTGGGGTGTTTTTCATCGACGGGATAAAACGGTCGCTGCGCCGACGTGCACGAGAGAAGAAATTGGCTACAGCTAAGAACTGGCCGACGGCACAGGGTGAGGTGAATCATTGGCAGGTGCTCAACGCGGATGAGGATGTAGCGACGACGGGCACTCCTTATCAGATCGAAGCCGGGTTTCATTTCAAAGTCAATGGGGAGTACTACGGCGGCTATTTGCGAAGCGTTGCGATGACGCACCATGAGGCGGAGACAAAAAGCAAGGGCGAGCCGAAGGTGAATGTACGCTATAACCCGGCCAATCCTGATGAGACGGCGGTGCTGGCCGAGGATAACAGCGGCAATCTTCCGTTCAAGGTCGTTTCAGGTTAGTCCGCTGAGCGGGTCTGGGTGCGACTGGGTAGAAAGCGCGTGGTGGGGAAGCCGAAGATTTCGAGCCTGAGGCAATACTCTGCTTCGACGCTATAGTGAGCTGCGCGTTGCCAGAACGTGTACTCCGGTGGCCATGGCGCGGGATGGGTGCTCCACTGCATGGAGAAATGTTTCAGGATAAGAGCGGTGCGCGGGAGATGGCTCGGTGAGCTGACGACCTCGGCGCTGGTCCAGCCGTGTGCGGCCATGATGCGCTGGCTGTAAAAGATATTTTGCACTGTGTTCTGAGCCTGGTCCTCTTCGAGGATGGCGTCCGGCGGAACTCCCTGGGCGAGAGCAAGCGCGGCCATGGTGTGGGCCTCGACAAACTGATTGTGGGCGGCGGCGCCGGTGAAGATGAGATGAGGAGCGATCCCGGCCTTGAACTCGCGAATGCCTTCGAGGGCGCGTTCGCGCTGCTCGGGCGACGGTGTTCCGTCGGGGCTGGCAGGAGTGCC
>JAOAPF010000096.1 GCA_025462755.1 Edaphobacter sp. | reverse complement strand
TGAGGCCGTTGCTGGAGACGAAGTAGTTTTTCTTGTCTTCGTTGGGGTCGTAGCCGATGACGGTGCCGTCGGGGATGTGGACGTCGCGGTCGATGATGGCGTGGCGGATGCGGCAGTGGCGGCCGATGTTGACGTGGGCGAAGACGATCGAGGAGTCGACGTCGGCGTAGGAGTTGACGCGGACGTCCTGGGAGACGACGGAGTTGCGGATGACGGCGCCGGAGACGATGGAGCCGGAGCAGACGATGGAGTTGATGGCCATGCCGGTACGGCCGGGTTCGCCGAAGACGAACTTGGCGGGCGGGTACTGGTAGGGGCGGGTGCGCATGGGCCAGGACTTGTCGTAGAGATTGAAGACGGGGGTGACGCCGGCTACGTCCATGTTGGCCTCGTAGTAGGCCTCGAGGGTGCCGACGTCGCGCCAGTAGAGGGCCTTCTGCTTGTTCTCGTCGACGAAGTTGTAGGCGTGCATCTTGAAGCGGCCGAGGATGTTTGGGAGGATGTTGTGGCCGAAGTCGTGCTTGGAGTTGGGGTCTTCGGCGTCCCTGATGAGTTCGGGCAGGAGGACGTCGGTGTTGAAGATGTAGACGCCCATGGAGACGTCGACCATATCGGAGTTGAAGGGGGAGCGGATTTTGGTCTCTTTGGGCTTCTCCTCGAAGGCGGTGACCTCGCCGTTGCGGGCGACCTCGACGACACCGAAGGCGGCAACCTCGGATGGAGCGACGGGGAGGGTGGCGATGGTTACGTCGGCGCCGGAGTCGCGGTGATGCTCCAACATAAGGGCGTAGTTCATCTTATAGATGTGGTCGCCGGAGAGGATGATGACGTGCTTTGGCTCCTCGGAGCCGATGGAGTAGATGTTCTGGTAGACGGCGTCGGCGGTGCCCTGGTACCAGGATTTGGAGACGCGCTGCATGGGGGGGAGGATTTCGATGAACTCGCCTAGTTCGTTGGCGACGACGGGACCCCAGCCTTCGCGGATGTGGCGGTTGAGGGAGAGGGCCTTGTACTGGGTGAGGATGTAGACGTGGCGGAGGTCGGAGTTGATGCAGTTGGAGAGGGTGATGTCGATGATGCGGTACTGGCCGGCGAAGGGGACGGCCGGCTTGGCGCGATCGCGGGTGAGGGGGAAGAGCCGTTCGCCGGCACCACCGGCAAGCAAAACGCCAAGCGTATCTCTCATAATTTAAACTCCGGCACTGCGATGGGCAGGGAATAATCAATCACGTGAGTCAGATGCATAAAGGTTCCCCGGTGTAACAGAGAAACGCGAGTCTACCATGCGAGATTCCACTTTGTAATTACCAAGGTGAATAGACAAAGAAATGAGGCCCAGCAGACGGGCTGCATGGGCCTCATGAGAAGCTGGAGATTTTGCTTAGGCTTCGGGAGTATCGGGAGTGTTGTTTGGGGGAGTGTCCATGTCGGTTTCGTCGGTGAGGCTGATGCGCAGGGATTTGAGGAAAGTCAGATCGCTCCTGGTGAACGGCCCGTCGGCGTCTTCACTGACGCTTTCAGCGGGCTGGTTGGCTTCTGTCTCCAGCTCGTTGAGGCCGATCGTAGCCTCAAGCATGAGGAGCACATCGAAACCCTGTTCGCGAATGTTTTTGACGACGCCTGCAATGTCCTCCGACTCCGAGACGGACTCGTGGATCGCTTCGCCTAGTTTCTGGATAAGGTTTTTGACCTTCTGATTCAATGCCACCTCCGGGCTGCCGTATGGTTCGAATTCTCACCGCGCATCGGGTATTCCCGGCAATGGTGACCGGCGGGAACGGCATTGCGGGTACATCGGTCGTACCTGACTACTTTTTAAAGAATACGCCCATGGCCGCGCGCGCTGCAACGACATTCGTTTGTGTATAAAACGATTGGACTTAGTTGGCTTAGGCGACGGTGTGGTGGTCGGCCCAGGCCTCTTCCAGACGGTGGGCGAGCAGTTCGACCGGTGGCCTGCGGTTACGAGACCATGCGAAGAAGCCGAGCGTTGCAGCACAGAACCCACACACCGTCCAAATAAGTTTCGGCATCATTTTTTAATTTGCTCCTTCTGTTGCGAATCTTCGAGCTACTGAGTGTCGGATGCAGAGGAAGCGAAGGGCGTTTGATCAGACGGGGGAGATTTTTGCGGGGCTGCGCTGGCACTACAATCGATGCATGGATTCGGGACGGCTGGGACGGGTGCTGGGGATAGGGACGCGGCTGGCGGCGAGGACGCTGGTGCAGGCAGTGGATGCAGCGACCGCCGCGAATCCTCATGCTTCTTCGACGCAGCCGAAGCAGAGCAAGGCAGAGAATGCGGGCAGAGCGGCTGCGGCCCGGGTGACAAAGACGGCAGGCAAGATGCACGTGACGGGGCGGGGGCTGGCCGCCGGGGGGAAGCGCTTCGGGGAGGCGGTGTGGGGGCCTCTGGCGAAGGCGTCTGGTGCGCTGTGGCTCGAGCTTACCGGGGTCTTCTTTGGGATTTTTGCTGTGTCTGCAGGGGCGAACGCGTGGAGGATGCGGTGGGCGCTGCATGAAACGGCCGCGAACCATGACACGCATTCGCGTTTGCTGATTTCGGTTGCGATGGCGGCGGTGTTTGGGTACTTCTGCGTCAGCAGCTTTGTGAAGGCGAACCACAGGAGCCGGGCCTGAAAGCGAAAAGCGAACGCAGAGGACGCTGAGGTTTCGCGAAGGTCACTAAGGCTACGCTACACTTGTGCGCGTTATGTCGAAGCCTGGAAAGACAACACAGACGAGTAGTGGGATTCCTGTCGAATTGGTTTATGACGCGGAGAGCGTAAAGGATTTCGACCTGGCGGCGCAGCTTGGTGAGCCGGGGGAGTATCCGTTTACGCGGGGGATTCAGCCGACGATGTATCGTGGACGGCTGTGGACGATGCGGCAGTATGCGGGGATGGGGGATGCTGAGGAGTCGAATAAGCGATACAAGTTTTTGCTGGCGCATGGGGCAGGTGGAAGAGACGGCAAGGGGGGGCTGAGCGTGGCATTCGATCTGCCGACGCAGATTGGGTATGACTCGGATTCGCCGTTGGCGCTGGGTGAGGTGGGGAAGGTTGGGGTGGCGATCGATTCGATCGAGGACATGCAGCGACTGTTTGATGGGATTGCGCTGGATACGATCTCGACCTCGATGACGATCAATGCGACGGCTTCGATTCTGCTGGCGCTGTATGTTGCCGTGGCGAAACGAACTGGCGCGAATGTGAAGGGCCTGAACGGCACGATTCAGAACGATATTTTGAAGGAGTACATTGCGCGGGGGACGTACATCTATCCGGTGACGCATGCGATGCGCCTGGTGACGGATATTTTTGCGTGGGCGGCGGAGGAAGTGCCCGAGTGGAACACGATCTCGATCTCGGGCTATCACATGCGAGAGGCGGGATGCACGGCGGTGCAGGAGGTTGCGTTTACGCTGGCCGATGGTATGACGTATGTGCAGGCGGCTATTGACGCGGGGTTGGATGTGGATGGGTTTGCGCCGCGGCTGAGTTTTTTCTTCAACTCGCATAACAATCTGCTGGAAGAAGTTGCGAAGTTTCGGGCGGCGCGAAAAATGTGGGCGCGGATCATGCGGGAGCACTTTGGCGCGAAGAATCCGCGGAGTTGGATGCTGCGGTTTCATACGCAGACGGCGGGTTCGACGCTGACGGCGCAGCAGCCGGAGAACAATATTGTTCGAACCACGTTGCAAGGGCTTGCGGCGGTACTGGGCGGGGCGCAGAGTCTGCATACGAATGGGTTTGATGAGGCGCTGGCGTTGCCTACGGAGCAGGCGGCACGGATTGCGTTGCGGACGCAGCAGATTCTGGCGCATGAGAGTGGCGTGGCGCAGACGGTCGACCCTCTGGCGGGTTCGTTCTACGTGGAGTCGCTGACGAATGAGATTGAGCGGCGGGCGGATGAGTATATGGCGACCATTGCTTCGTTTGATAAAGATGGAAAGCATGGCATGCTGCGGGCGATTGAGCGGGGATATGTGCAGCGGGAGATTCAGAATGCGGCTTATGTTTACCAGCGAGCGGTGGATGACAAAGAGGCGATTGTTGTCGGCGTGAATGAGTTTGCCAGCGAGCAGGAGGTGGCGGTGCCGATTCAGCGGATCGATGAGGCGCTGGAGGGGCGGCAGGTGGAGCGGGTGCGGGCATTGCGACTACGCCGTGACGCGGGTCTTCATGCTGCGGCGCTGCGGAGCGTGGAGGACGCGGCGCGCAGCGGTGCTAATTTGATGCCGTATATTTTGAATGCGGTGGAGAGCTACGCTACGGTGGGCGAGATCGCGAATGTGATGCGCGGGGTGTTTGGGGAGTATCGGGAGACGGTGGTGGTGTAGCGTCTGGCTATGATGTCCGAACGCTACCCCGTCGGACTACGATGCAGGCGCGGACAGAGCGTCCGGAGCATTTGGCGCCTTGGAGTCGATGGTGAAATCAAAGACAACGGTGGAGAAGGTGTTTGCAGCCTTCGGTACAGGCTGGAGAGCATACTCGCCTGGCGACAACGGATCTTTGGGGACGATCTTGAACCATCCATCGCCAAGCATCTCAATGGCGGCATCGACCTGAGAGTCGTTGCGTTTCGCGTTTCCGGTGAGTTGCGTGAAGTTTACCTGGGCGAGGATGCGCCGATCCTTGTTGATCGTGGCGCGAACGATGGCCCAGCCTGGGGTGGCCGGGTCGGAGGAGTCTCCGCCGGGATCGTCCATGATGTGGACATAGAAAACGGGCTTGTCGGAATGCAAGGCCACTCGGGCGTGCGCGCCGTTTACTTCGGTCGTCACCTTCGGTTTGTAGAAGACGCTTCCGGCAAGTGACCCTGCAACATTTGTGCCCTTGTGATTGTTGACCTCGACGGTTGTGTGATGGATGGGCACAAGCTGCTGCTTGCCTTCGTAGATGTCGACCGCCCAGGGGATGCTGCCGTTGGGGATGTGAACGCCAGGGATCGGCTCGGGGACAGTTTGAGCTCGCATGGACCGCGTGAAGGGCAGAGCAAAGACAAAGAGTACAAGGAATACACGATGAAGCTGCAAGTAGGTCTCCGAACAAGAAGTGGTTTCTTTAGGATACACAGGGGCTGATCAGCAAACCGCAGTCCCCGCGGATAGACTTGTCGGATGAGTCTACGGATTGGAATCTCATTTTGTATGTATCTGACGCTCGGCACTCTGGGTACGAATGTTCAAACGGAGACACCGGGTGCTGGGACACGGATTCCCGAGGTGCATGCTACTTCTTTTTCGAATGAAGCGGTGAATCTGCCGGAGGGGCTGAAGGGCAAGGTGGGTGTGTTAGTACTCGGGTTCAGCAAGAATTCACGAGAGGCTGACTCTGCGTGGGGAAAAAGGCTGGCGGCGGACTATGGGGAATTTCCGACGGTGGTGTATTACGAGATGCCAGTGCTGGCGGCAGCTCCGCGAATGATGCGCGGATTGATCGTGAAGTCGATAAAGTCGTCTGTGCCGGCGAGGGAGCAGGCTCACTTTGTGGTGATTGTGGAGAATGAGGCGGCGTGGAAGATGGTCACCCACTATGGGAGGCCGGACGATCCCTATGTTCTTGTGGTTGATAGCCACGGGAGTGTGGTTTGGCAGACGCAAGGCGCGGTCACGGACGCGGCTTATGCTGCACTGAAAGAGCATGTGGAAGCATTGCGCTTGCAGCTGGGAACTTCTCCAGCGAAGTAGGAAACGCGGAGGCGGAGCGCGCCGAATCTGATTGCACTACTGTGCCCGATTAGTCTCCGTCTCGGCAATGGAACTGGTGATGGTTGCCGGGAGCTTGAGAGACACGCCGATCATCCAGACGATGCTGACGAAGCGGCCGACGGGGATGAAATAGGCTGCCTTGAAATTCAGCAGGGATAGGGAGGCAAGTTCGCAGGCGATGGCCACGACGATGCCCAGGCCCATGAGCCAGCGGGGCATGAGTTTGTGGAGGCCCGCTGTAACGGAGACGCCTGCGATAAAGAGGCCCAGCAGGACGGAAAATCCGGGCCCTCCGCCAGCGAAGCTGATGGCCTGGAGCGCGGGAACCGCTCCGGTGGTCTCGGCGATGCCTGGCCGGGTAAGAGACCAACTGGCGAGGGCGGAGAGGATCAGCATGACGGTTACACCGACGCCTCCGAGGAACGCGATCGACTCGCCTGCGGCACGGACGCCAAGGAAGCGCAGCCGGCTGACGGCAGTAACGGCGAAGATGCCCAGCGGGATTGCCGATGCCAGTTCGCAGAAGGAGCCCCACTGGATGGCCCAGCCGTTTTGCGCAAGATAGGCTATGGCCTTTTCGGCGGAGTCGTGCGGGAAGCGGAAGGCGGCGACGAGTTTGGAGCCGCTTGCGAGCATGAAGCCGGTGTAGACGAGTGCAAGGAGCAGGAGATTTGGGCCTCGGTGACGATTTACGGAGTTGTTTACTGAGTTGAGAGATGCGCTGGATGGTTTCATATTGAGATTTCAGCACCGGCGCGCGGATGGTGCGATATAGATTGGTTAACTATTGTGAAGTTGTGTAAATGACCGTGATTCTGTTTGCGAGTTTCGTTCGCATGCACGGAGGAAGTTCTAGATTTTGGGCTGACGCACTGCTCGCAATAGTGTCAAATTGACCCTCGGAACTATGCGTCGATAGGATAGGGACTGCGGCACGCTGCGCCTGAGGACTACTCATGTCTGAATCGATTGCATCTCCGGTATTACGGAAGACTCCTTTGAACGCTGTGCACCGGGCTGCTAAGTCCAAGATGGTTGATTTTGGCGGCTGGGACATGCCTGTGGACTGCTGCGGCCTGGTTGCAGAACATATCGCGGTGCGGACCGCGGTGGGTGTTTTCGACGTTTCGCATATGGGGGATATTCAATTGCGCGGCCCCGGGTCGCTGGCGGCGGTGCAGCAGCTTTGCATGAACGACGCTTCGAAGCTGGCGGTGGGGCAAGCGCATTATTCGGCGATGCTGTATCCGAATGGAACTTTTGTTGATGACGTCATTGTGCATAAACTTTCGGACAATGATTATTTGATTGTGATTAATGCGGGGACGCGGGAGAAGGACGTGCAATGGGTGCGGCAGACGGTTGGGCATATGCCGGGCGTGCATGTGAACGACTTCAGCGACTACTACACTCAGCTGGCAATCCAGGGGCCGAGGGCGGCGGAGACGCTGCAGAAGCTGACTTCGGTGGATTTGAGCGGGATTAAGAATTACTGGTTTACGTGGGGACAGGTGTGTGGGTTGCACAATGTGATGATCGCTCGCACGGGCTATACCGGTGAGGATGGGTTTGAGATTTACATTCCTTCGGATGAGGCGACCAGCGCGCGGGTGTGGGGCGAAGTGCTGGCTGCGGGTGCGGAGTTTGGCATTTTGGCTTGCGGACTGGGGGCTCGGAATACCCTGCGGCTGGAGGCGGCGATGGCGCTGTATGGGCATGAGATTTCAGACACGATCAATGTGTTTGAGGCTGGGCTGGGGCGATATGCGAAGCTTGACAAGGGAGATTTTGTTGGGCGCGATGCGCTGGTGAAGATTCAGGATGCTGGCGGGCCGAAGCGGAAGCTGGTGGGGCTGGAGATGATTGAGCGCGGGATTGGGCGGGATGGGTATCCTGTATTAGCACTCGATGGAAAGCGGATTGGTGAGATCACGAGTGGGTCGCCATCGCCGTTTTTGAAGAAGAACATCGCTCTGGCTTACATTCCGGTGGAGTATGGCGCGCTGGATACGGAGGTTGGGGTGGAGATTCGCGGCCAGATGGTGAAGGCGAAGGTGGTGCCGACTCCGTTTTATAAAAGGGCGAAGAAAACCTCTACTAGCTGAGGGTGGTGGCTGGCTTGAGGAAAGCCTTTAACGCAGAGGACGCGAAGATTGCGCAAAGGTCCGCAAAGTCTCTAAAAGTTGTTTTCACCCAGGCGAAACGTTCCTGCGCCGGACACTCTACAATAGAAAGGGAGAACCCCCAAGACATGACCTATCCTGCAAATTACAAGTACACGAAGGAACACGAGTGGATTGAGGTCGACGGCAAGGTCGGCACGGTTGGAATTACGGACTATGCGCAGAACTCGCTGGGCGACATTGTGTTTGTCGATCTGCCGAAGGTGGGCGATACGATTGAGGCAGGCAAGAGCTTTGGGTCCGTCGAGTCGGTGAAGGCTGTGTCGGATTTGTTTGCGCCTGTCTCGGGAACGGTGACGGCGGTTAACGATGAATTGAAGGATGCGCCGGAGAGGATTAATTCGGACGCGAATACTACCTGGATGCTGAAGGTGGAGTTGTCCGACGCAAAGCAGGTGGATGGACTGCTGACCGCGGCGGACTACGAAAAATTTAC
>JAOAPF010000029.1 GCA_025462755.1 Edaphobacter sp. | reverse complement strand
CGATGCTTGTTCCATAGACGCGTTTCGATCCAAACCGGTCCAGCAGGCCGCCCGCGGGCAGTTGGCCCACGACGTAGGCCCAGCTAAAACCCGAGAACAGATAGCCGAGCTTCAGGGCATCCAGGTGTAGATCTTTTGAGAAGGCGATTCCAGTGATTGACAGCATCACTCGGTCGCCGTAACTAAAGCAACTCGCGATAAAGAGCAGGAGCACGACCCGATAACGTATGCGAGTCGGCTTCTGGTCCGGCGCGAGGGATGCGCCCGGCTTTTCTTTCATTAGCTGCGATCTCCAATGAGCCTGGTCAGTTCTTCGAGCTCTGCCTGGCTGAGATCGACGAGAGGTGAACGGACTGGCCCAGCCGAACGGTTGATCGCGGTCATCCCTGCTTTCACGATCGAGACTGCATAACCCTTTCGCCGGTTTCGAATCGCAATGTACGGAAGCACGAACTCTCGGAGGCCGGCGTAGACCTTTTCGTGGTCGCGGCGCCGCACGGCCGCATAGAACTGCTGTGCAAAGTCGGGAAGAAAGTTGAAGATTGCGGAGGAGTATGTCGTCACCCCCATCTCCAGATAGGGAAGCGCGAAGGTTTCGGCCGTGGGCAGGCCTCCGACATAAGTCAACCGGTCGTCCAGGCGGGCAAAGATGCGAGTCATCAGCTCGATATCGCCCACTCCGTCTTTGAAGCCGATAAGGTTCTGGCAGCGCTCGCATAGCTGTGCCAGCGTTACATCGTCGATGATGGCGTTATCGCGGTTGTAGAAGATGACACCGAGTTTTGTGGCGGCGCAGACTGCTTCCGCGTGCGCTGCCAGCCCAGCCGTCTCTGAGTTCACCAAGTAGGGCGGCAATAGCAGAATGCCGTCAGCGCCGGCGTCTTCAGCGGCTTTGGCGAACTCTTTCGCCATCGCGGTACCGTAACCGCATCCCGCCAGCACGGGCACTCGGCCTGCGGTCTCTTGCACTGCGACCTTTACTACCGAAGAGAATTCATTCAATGTCAGCGAGAAGAACTCACCTGTGCCGCCTGCTGCGAACAGTCCGGCCGGCTTGTACTCCAGCAGCCATGAGATGTGTTCGCGGTACGGGCCTTCGTCGAATTGAAACTCCTTTGTGAAGTGTGTAACCGGAAACGAAAGAAGGCCCTCGCCGATCTTCTTCGCCAACTCTGATGGATTCATCTTCGACATTCCCGTATATCCTTGTGCCCGAAGTCAGTTCACCAAAATATACCGTACAACGGCGGTTCGCATGTTTGATGATCAGAAAGCAGCGACGAACGACCGCCTTGTTTCGGCTGTTTTTATACGTGTGCGAGAAAGCGCTGCTGGATGCGTTCGAGTAGCCCGTCGTCCGCGCTCTTCCATATCTCTTCGTTGAATATCTCAACTTCTATAGGGCCGTCATAGCCGGTTGCATCTACAGCTTGCCGCAGCTTTCGCAACGCGATGACACCATCTCCCATCATGGCGCGGCCCATCAGGATGCCGGGTAGAGGCACGGGCCAGTCGGACACGTGGAAGCCTGCGATTCTTCCGCGCGCACGCTCGATCTGCTGCATCACCTCTGGGTCCCACCAGACATGGAAGACATCGACGATGACCCCTGCAGCTGAGCTGGAAAGCTGGTCGGCCAGGTCGTTGGCTTGTCTCAAGGTCACGACCACCGAGCGCTCTGCAGCATACATAGGATGCAGCGGTTCAATGCCCAGGGTGACGCCGGCTTTCTCCGCGTCGGGAAGGATTGCGAGCAGGCCATCCAGCACGGTGGCTCTCGCGTCCTCGAGAGTCTGGCCATTGGCGGGTCCGGAGACGATCACGAGTACTGGCGCGCCGAGCAGCGCGGCCTCCTCAACGGCAAGGCGATTGTCTGCTACGCGTTTGCGGCGCTCCTCGGCGGTGGGTGCCGAGAACCACCCTCCCCGACACAAACTGGAGACGCGCAGGCCCTTTCTGCGAATCATCGCCGAAGCCTTCTTGGTATCGCCGCCGAGTTTATGACGCCATATACCAATGTAGGGAATACCACTCGTGGAACAATTGTGAACCGTCTGCTCGAGCGACCAGGGATCGGCTGTCATCTGATTGAAGCTAAGGCGTTGCAGCAGGCTCATGCGACACCTGCCAGCACGAGAAAGCTTCGCATCCGCTGTATCGCGAGTCCAGGGTCGCGCAACACTCCGGCCTGCTCTGCGAGTACGAACAGTTCGCACAAATGTGCCACGGAGCGAGCGCTCTCCGAACCGCGAACCATGCGGAAGTGGGACTGAAATCCATTCAGGAACGCAAGGAACACGACGCCGGTTTTATAGTGCTGGGTCGGGGTCGCGAAGATGTGCCGCGAAAGCGGCACGGTGGGTGAGAGCAGCTGCTGATAGCGGGTAATATCTCCCGCGTCGAGTGCAGTCATCGCCAAGGATGCGGCTGGCGCAATGGCGTCGAAGATTCCCAGCAGAGCATCACTGTGACCCTGGCCGTCGCCTAAAATCAGGCGGTCGTAGTTGAAGTCGTCGCCGGTGTACATGCGGATGCCGGTCGGAAGCTGACGGCGCATGTTCACTTCGAGTTTCGCATCAAGCAGGGAAATTTTTATCCCCTCGATTTTTTCCTTATGTGCGCGGATGATGCTGAGACAATTCTCTGTTGCTGCAGGAATAGTCGATGAGCCCCAATAGCCCTCCAGCGCTGAATCAAACATCGGCCCAAGCCAGTGCAGGATCACCGGCTGCCGCACTTGTGAAAGCACACTGGCATAGACGGCTGCGTAGTCCTCGGCGTGACGAGCTACGGTGGCCAGGGCGCGGCTCGCCATCAGGATGATGCGACCATCGACGGCTTCAATGGCTTCGCATTGCTCCAGATACGCATTAGTCACCTCCTGCAATGTGTACGGTTGTCCTATCGGCAAGTGGTCGGTTCCAGCCCCGCTGGCGACTAAAGCCCCTCGCGTTTTCGCAGCAGCCGTGCTGCGTTTAATGAGTTCCAGCGCCAACGACCAATCCAAACCCATTCCACGTTGCGCCGTGTCCATCGCTTCCGCCACGCCGAAGCCAAGCGACCAGAGATGTTCGCGGTAGGCAAGTGTTGCGTCCCAGTCCAGCACGGGGTGAGTGAGTGGCTCCGTAGTGCGTAAAGGGTCCACAACGACGTGAGCCGCGGCGAAGGCGATGCGGGTTTCGAACCGCGTTCGCTGCGGAGGTGCAAGTGGTTCGTGACAAGGGGTGTAGTTGTAGGTGGACCCATCGGGCCGCACCAGCTTCACCGATGTTCCCAAAGTCATACCTCCAGCTTCGGCACGTCGATCCACCGACGCTCCTGCCAGGATTGGAGGCCAAGCTCTGCTAACTGTACGCCGCGAGCGCCTTCCAAAAAGTCATGGGGGAACGGTGCGTCTTCGGCGATGTGTTTCAGGAATAGCTCCCATTGGGCTTTGAAGCCGTTGTCGAACGTCTGATTATCGGGAACGTCCTGCCAGTGCTCTCGAAAATTAAAGGGGTTTTCAATGTCCGGGTTCCAGACCGGTCGCGGTGTATTCACTCGATGTTGGCTCCGGCATTCCCGCAGGCCGGCGACGGCGCTGCCCAATGTTCCGTCCACTTGCAGGCTGAAGAGTTCATCGCGGTAGACGCGAAATGACCAGGAGGAGTTGATCTGGGCGACGATGCCACCGTCGAGCTCAAAGGTCCCATAGGCCGTATCGTCCGCCGTACACTGGTAGCGTTTTCCTTGCTCATCTACCCGCTCTGGGATCGTCGTGCTACCAAGGCATTGCACCGTGCGCACCCGGCCGAAGGTGTGGTCCAGTACGTAGCGCCAATGGCAGAACATGTCCAGGATGATGCCGCCGTCGTCTTGCTTGCGGTAATTCCACGAAGGTCGCTGCGCGGGCTGCCAGTCACCCTCGAAGACCCAATATCCGAACTCGCCGCGTACGGAAAAAATTCTGCCGAAGAAGCCGCTGTCCACCAGCCGTTTCAACTTGCGCATGCCAGGCAGAAAAAGCTTGTCCTGCACGACGCCGTGTTTCACACCTGCGGCCTTGGCCAGAGCCGCCAGATGCAACGCTACGGCCGAATCCACCGCGAGCGGCTTCTCGCAATAAACATGCTTGCCGGCGGCAATTGCCGCCTCTACGCCTGGGGCGCGCATGGTGGTCAACTGCGCGTCGAAGTAGACCGAGTCATCAGGGTTCGTAAGTGCGCCATGTAGGTCTGTGGTCCAGCGCGCCACGCCGTGCTCTTTCGCGATCTGTTCCAGCTTGGCGGTGTTGCGTCCGACGAGGATGGGATCAGGGACCAGGCGGGACCCATCCGCCAGTGCGACCCCGCCTTGTTTCCGAATTGCGAGAATCGAGCGGACCAGATGCTGATTCAACCCCATTCGCCCGGTGACGCCATTCATGATGATGCCGATGCGCTTCTCAGTCATTCTGTTTTCCTCAGCATAGCGCCGCTTCCACCCGCCTTGCAGATTTTTGTGCATGCGGCCTAGGCCGATGTGGACTTCTTCTCCGGCTCCCGCAGGAAGCTGCGATCGCGCGCCTCTGGTCCAAACCAGAAGATAAAGATCATCAGAATGATCACTGCCGCCTCAAACATCGTTAAGGCCCACGGGTATCCAAAGTGGTCTCGCAACACGAATTCTATCGCCGTCGCAGGGGATGCAATGAGCACGCCAAGTTGATAAACAAACCCCGGGAACAGACTTCGCACCGCATCGGGCGAAAGCTCATTCAAGTGCGCGGGAATGACGCCGAACGCGCCTTGCACCCCGGTTTGCATCAAATACGATCCCAACACCAGCACACCAAGCGATGTTCCGAACGCCCAAGCCGGAATCGAAATGAACGAGATCACGAGCGCCAACATGATGGCATTGCGCCTTCCTATCTTTTGCGAGAGCTGCCCGAAGATAAGCGCGCCAACAATCGCGCCGATGTTATACAGAATGGGTATTCCATACAACGTCTTCATTCCGAAGATGGTCTTCGCCGTGATACCAGGGATCGATTTTAGAAAATCGGGATACAGGTCCTGCGTACCGTGCGAGAGGCATAGCATCACGCTCATCATGAGCAACAGGTAAAAGAACATCCCTTTGTGCTGGACCATTGATCGGAAGATATGCTGCATGGAGGCTGGCCGATGTTGTTTCCAGGCCTCGGATTCCGGCGCGAATAGCGTAAGCACCACAATTAACACTGCCACCGGTGCACCCACAAAGAAGACCGATTTCCAGCCTAAAGCCGGCGCCAGCGTCTGCATTGCCACTGCTGCCAGCAGGTAGCCCATCGGGTATCCGGACTGCATCATGCCGGAGAGCACCCCGCGAAATCGGCGCGGTGACATCTCCATGGCATAGGAAGCACCAATGCCCCAATATCCCCCCATGCCAATGCCGTACAGTGCGCGGCAGATTACGAAGAACACGTAGTTTGGCGCGAGTCCGGTCAACACGGTGAGCAGGGAGAAGTACAGCACGCAGAAGATGAGGGGTCGCTTGCGCCCGAACCTGTCCGCAAGTGCGCCAAAGAATAATGCACCGAATGGCCGCATCGCGAGCGTCAGAGTTAGCGTGTAGACTACCGACGCCTTAGTCACATGGAAGTGCTCCGCTAGCGTGTCGAATAGAAACACCACGACAAAGAAGTCGAACGCATCCAGCACCCAACCCAGAATTCCTGAGCCGACGGCGAACTTCCAACCCTTAGTTTCCTGGTCGATCTTTGTATCTGTCCCGGTTACAAATGCCATGCTTGTTCGCCATTTCCGCAGCCGCCTGTTGCCGGCTGGCGGTCAATTCAACTGCTTGTTAAGGTGGAAAGATTGTATCTCGTTGATGGGCTCAGACCTAAACGAGACGAAAGATAGTGCCACGCTTTTCTCAGATGCGAACCGGACGCGGTATGAATAGTGCTTTGAGTCAGGACTCCTGTTCCGAGCGGGAGAACTAATTGAGAGTGAGGTCCGTAGCAACGGATGACTCTGGAATGGTTGTGATCCAGGCGCTGCCCGACTGTCCCAGCGTGTAGTTGCCCGAGGCAGACGTTGCCTGCTTCGTTTGGGGCGTCCAGCCGAAGGTCTCGACCCGCACCTCCTTCCACCATGGAACGAAGGAGCCTTCGCGGGCACTCAGGTGGACGTTGAGCGAGCCGTCGGGTTTTAGCTCGCAGGAGAAGTGCCGGCGCAAAAATTGCCCGGAACGAAAGGCAAAGCTCTTGCCATCGTCCTGATAAAGGTCGCCGTGGCAGTTCTGGCCAACGTAGACACGCAAGGTAAGAGGACCAACGGGTGTTTCGTCTGTGCTTTGGGTGAGAGGAGCGACAGGTAGAATGCTGCCTTCACGAACATAGACAGGCAACTCTGCCAACTTCGGCGTGATCAGGATTGGCTTGTTCGGCTGTTTTGCATCCCGTTGTTCAAGATCACGTGCCGCGGTTTGCGCGCGGCGGTCGAGACGCTGTCCGGTCCAATAGTCGAACCAAACTCCGGGCGGCAGGTTGACCTCATATTGCCCAACCTCTTCCGGCGAAGGCGACGGCGCGATGAGCAGACTGGGGCCAAAGAGAAACTCGTTGCCGGCGTCGAGATCGATGGGATGGCCGTCGGGGGTTGCAGCGGGGAACTCGAGGAAAAGGGGACGCATGATAGGAAGGCCGGTACGCGATGTCTCCTCGGCGGTGGTGTAGAGGTACGGCATCAAGCGATAGCGCTCTTCGATGAAGTGGCGGCGGATGGCTTCGTGTTCAGGACCGTCGACCCAGGGCTCGTGGTCGCGTGTGCCCTTAGCGGCATGGTCGCGGTCGATTGGCTGAAAGGCTGCGAGTTGCAGCCAGCGGGTGAGCAGATCGGGCGAAGGCGATCCGGCAAAACCGCCAACATCGGCGCCGCTCATTGCGAACCCACTGAGACCAAGATTGATGAGCTGAGGAACGGTCATGCGGAGGTGGTTCCACGTAGAGTTGTTGTCTCCCGTCCATGTGGCGGCGTACCGCTGGCCGCCGGCATAGCTGGCACGAGTGAGGACGAAGGGCCGATCGTTAGGCCGCAACGCAAGAAGACCATCGTAGGTCCCGCGTGAGTTCTCCATGCCGTAGACATTGTGGATCTCGAGATGATCCGCGGTGCGTTCCTTGAATCCAGATTCGGCGATGCGGTGTTGAATGTTATCCGGCATGGTTTTGGAGGGAACGTTGAAGACGGCCGGCTCGTTCATGTCGTTCCAGAATCCGGCGACGCCGTCGTTCAGGAAGTCTCTATAGAGCGTTCCCCACCATTGGCGCGTGATTTGGCGGGTGAAGTCGGGAAAGACCGATGGACCAGGCCATACGATGCCGGTGTAGACAGTGCCATCGGGATTCTTGACGAAGTGATCGCCAGCGGCCCCCGTGTCATAAGGCGCGTAGTTGGCACCGGGCAGCTTCGCGATGTGCAAGTCGGTAATGGCTACGACATGAAATTCCTTCTGCGCGAGCTCGTGGATCATCTGTGAGAAGTGCGGGAACTTGGCCGTATCTACGGTGAAGGGCCGATTGTGATCCTGGTAGTCGATGTCGAGATAGATAGCATCGGCCGGGATGTGATCGGCGCGGAGGCGGTCGGCGATCTCGATGACACGAGACTCCGGGTAGTAGCTGTACCGCGACTGTTGAAAGCCGAGTGACCACAGTGGCGGAAGGGGTGTGGGTCCGGTGAGCCAGGCATAGGTTTCGACGACATGCTTGGGATCTGGCCCGTAAATAAGGTAGTAGTCGACGGGACCATCCGGGGCTCCAAACGAGTACTGGCCGGGGACTTCACGACCGAAGTCGAAGAAGGTGCGCCATGTGTTGTCGAAGAGGACGCCCAGCGCGCGGCCCTGGCGATAGTCGATGAAGTAAGGGATGCTCTTGTAGATGGGGTCGGTCGACTCCTGCCATCCGAAGGAATCGGTGTTCCACATGGTGAAGGCTTCGCCGGCACGATCGAGCGGACCGGGTTTGTCGCCGAGGCCGAAGAAGTGGGAGTCGACGTATTTCTGTTTGTAGATGTGGAAGCCGTGACCATTCCATTCGATCGGGCGGGTGTCCTGCTGAAGAATCTTTCCGCCGAGATCGGCGATGGTGAGGCGAAGCGCTGCATCGCACGTCACCCGGAGAGTGGCTGTGTGGAATCCCATGCTGCCACCGGTGATCTCGGGGACAGTCTGAACGGAGGCAGTGCGGGCGGAGGGGAGAACTGCCCATGATGCATCCTCGGGCAGTCGGCCATTGTCCGCGGCGCGGACTCGAAGTACATCGTCACGAAGAGCTGTAATTTGCAGGATGGTGTTCTGCGCGGAGATCTGGATGCCGTTTGGCAGAGCCCTGACCTGGATGTTGCCGCTCCTTCGAACGGCGGATGGGGCGGCGGCAGTAGTTTGAGCCGAGGTGGAATACTGGAACGTACTCGCAAACATCAAAGATGACGTCAGCAGGAGTGAGAGACGAACGCGGCTCATCGTACAAGAACAGCGCATGTTTATGGATCGCCGCATTGCAGACACATCCTTCCCCATCCTTTTTACATGCCGTTTCCCTTTACAAACAAGTGACAACACCGAAACTGCATTGTGACAACTCCCCGGTTACTGGCGGATAGTCTGGGCGGAATGGTGGGATAACTCAATGACAGTGAGTTCTTTATTGATGCGATTGAAAAATGGATTGGTTGCTCCAAATTTAGCGGGGGCTTTATCCCTACTGCTCTTCTTGTCTATCGCGGGATGGAAGGCAGACGCGCAGAATACCCCTTTGATCTCCGGTGGAGTCGGCTTTCTGACGACCACCAATGGTGGAGGTACGGCTCTGCAGCCTGTGATCTCGCCCGTTGCCGCGGTTCCGCTCGGCGAGCATCTCCTGGTTGAATCCAGAGCGTACATTTCAGATTTTATCGCGCCAAAAAATGGGAATAGCGGGCCTTATCAATCGGATTTTTTGCGGGCCTCCAGTATCTGCAATTGGATTACATCGCAGCCCCGAAGCTTACCCTCACAGTTGGCGATTTCTTAACCCCCTTCGGTACCTATAACGAACGGCTGACTCCAATCTGGATCAGCAACTTTCAGGACGCTCCGCTGATCTACCCTATCGGAAATCAGCAGGGCTCAAGCATCGGAGCAATGCTGCGCGGGAATGCATATTCGAATTCGCACGTGCGGTTGAACTATACCGGGTACTTTTCTGTAGCAAGCAACGTGAAGCAATTCTTCGGAGAACGGGCGTCAGGAGGGCGGTTTTCGATGTACCTCCCCGACAAGCGTTTGGAGATTGGTGCGTCGTACTCACGGCTTTTGCAGGGCCAGCAGGGCAACTCCGAAGGCGTCGACGTGTGGTGGCAGCCGTATCGTGTGCCGCTGGCGATCCGGTCCGAGTACGCTCACGGTCCGCATTCTCAGGGTTACTGGGTGGAAGCGGCCTATCGCTTGTCCCAGTGGAATGGTCCCGATAGCTGGCTGGGGCGTCTCGAACCGGTGTTCCGCATGCAGCAGACCTTCCGCGATAGTCCTGGTCAGGATCAACTCCCCGCAGCCAGCACGCAGCGCGCCGATTTCGGACTCGATTACCACCTTCCACATGAAGTCAGAGTCAACACGAGCTATTCGCGGCAGTTTGCAAGTACAGGCAACACAAACATCTGGGAGACAACTGTTACCTATCGGTTTCTCTTTCCGGCCTGGAAAGGTAGATCAAAATGAAGAGGAGCATGGTGAAGCATCTGGTCCTCATGACATCGGTCCTCAGTTCGACGCTGGTTCTCGCCCAAGCTACACCGGCGCCTAAGCCTGCCGGTACGGCTGCGAAACCTGGGGCGAAAGCTGCCAGTACGAATCAGCCGGACGTGGGTGAGCGCAAATTCAACGCGAACTGTGGCAGATGTCATAGCTTTCCCCAGCAATTGTCGCCATCGATTACCGGCACCGTGGTTCGCCATATGAGGGTGCGGGCGAATCTCAGCGCAGAAGATGAAAAAGATATCCTCAGGTTCCTCGCACCGTAGAGGTTCTTCCAGCGACCTTGTGTTTGTGAGCTCTTCAATCGGTGAACGTCACGACGCCTGCCAAACGATTCTTCTGAACGTACCCCCCTTCCCCCCCGGGGGGTATTTTGGGACTAAAATCCCTGTATTCAACCGTTTGCAGTGGGCTAGTGCCTGCAAAATATTGATAACAGATGAGTTGCTGCTAAAATACTTAGTATCAATAAGTTAGCCCCGGAGGATATCCGGGGCTTCCTGTTTTTATTCTATGTATTCATTATAGCGGATTGAAGCTAACTAACATGCCACGCGGATGTTGTTGATTCGTAATCGTTTGAGGGGTTTAGGGGCTTGACAAGCGTTTTTGCTGGGGTTTTCGCTATTTCTTTTTTTTGGAGCGCGATGGCGGAGTTGGGCTGTGACAAAAATGGAGAGATGCCAAGTCAGGGGCTACTGCCGAAAATATCAGTCGCTGGCGATTTACATCCCACCCTTCGCAAAGATGCCGCGAAGGGTGGCACCCGGGATTTTGCAGATGGTTGAAAGTGGGTGGTCATCTTGGCTTCTCGTGGCCTAGACCAAGAAAATTTGAATAACTTAGGAGGTAGTATGCTCAACGGAAGCTGGACTCTTCCCGTGTGACGAAACTGAAGCAGGAGCTTTGGATAATGAAGAAGGTTTCTCTCGTTCTTCTGGGTGCGCTTTGCCTAACCGCGTGTAATCAGACCCCCAAGCTTCCCCCTTCGCACTACGACAGGCTCGCCGACCAGCCTTACATTGAAAGCTATCCACTAAAAGCTGACATCAAC
>JAOAPF010000543.1 GCA_025462755.1 Edaphobacter sp. | reverse complement strand
GCGAAGCGGCAGTTCGCGCAGGTGCCGGGCATGATGAAGGCCTACTACCACTACCTCGGCGAATATCCCTTCAAGAAAGATGGCTACAAGCTGGTCGAGGTGCCATATGCGGGCATGGAGCACCAGAGCGCGGTGGCCTACGGAAACCACTTCGCTAACGGCTACCTGAATCGCGACTGGACCGGCGTTGGCATCAGTCCGCGGTTCGACTTCATCATCATCCACGAGAGCGGACATGAGTGGTTCGGCAACGCCATCACAGCCGCCGACAAGTCCGACATGTGGATTCACGAGGGCTGGACGACTTACCTTGAGAGTCTCTATGTCGAGTACACCTACGGGCACGATGACGCAATGAAGTACGTCAATGCGTACAAAAAGAAGGTGAAGAATGATCGGCCCATCATCCCGGCACGCGGAACGAATACAGAGCCGTCGCAGGATCAGTACTTCAAGGGCGCCCTCTTCATTAATACGCTGCGCAGCATTGTGAATGATGATGCGAAGTGGTGGCCGATGCTTCGCGGCTACTACCAGAAATACAAATACCAAAACATCATGACGGAAAACATCGTGCAGTACTTCAATCAGCAGACTGGGATGAACCTGACGCCAGTTTTCGACCAGTACCTGCGGCATACCGCGACCCCAATACTGGAGTTGAAGTTCGACGAATCGGCGGGCACGGTCCTATACCGATGGGTTGCCGATGAGCAAGCATTCGCCATGCCGGTGCGCGTCGGCTCGAAGCAGCATTGGGAGACGATTCATCCCACGACAGAGTGGCAGACGATGAAGACCGCGCTGACAAAGGAGCAGTTCGATGTGGCCACCGATCTCTACTATATCGACGTGAGCAAGGCCTAGGGAGCATACTTAACATGAGGCACGCTTATAGGAGACACGAGGCGGTGCTGGACTTCGAGTTTTCCGCCGCGGTTGAGCTACACGGCGGCAATGGCGGCGGAGGGGAAGGAGAGACACGAGATGCATCCGGATCTGGAGAAGTTGATTTTGTTGCAGGCCCATGATGTCGAAGCCAAACGACTGCGCGACGAGATGGTTGCACTGCCGAAGCACGTGGCGTCGCTCGAGACCAAGGTGAAGGCGGTAGAAGGGCAACGCGCCGTGATCATTGGTTTGATCGCAAAAGAAGAGGCGCTGCGGCGGCGGCAGGAGTCCGACGTCAAAGACCACCAGGCGAAGAGCGCACGTGTGCGCAAGCAGATGGACATGGCGACGACCACTGTGCAGGTCACGGCCTTCGAACATGAGATAGCCTTCGCCCAGGCAGAGATAAACAAGCTCGAGGACGCCGAGATTGAAAGTATGGAGCGCAGCGAAGGATTAGAGGCGCAAAAGAACCTCGCCGATGAAGCCCTGGCCGATGCGACGGCGACCCTCGAACGCGAGCGGGTGCGGGCGACGGAGACAATTGCACAGGACAAGACCCTCTTGGCTGAGATTGAAGATAAGCGCAAAGCAGAGCGCGCTGAGATCGGCGAAAGCGCGTTGTCCACCTACGATCGAATCGCGAAGTCAAAGGGGACGGCAGTAGCGGAGGCGCTCAATCAGAAATGCATGGCTTGCCAGATGATGCTGCGGCCGCAACGCTGGAACGATCTTCGCGACCGCAACAATGAGGAGACGATGATGGCGTGTGAGAGCTGTGGCCGGCTGCTGTACTACGATCCGTCGCGGGATTCTCCGCAACGCAAGACGGTGCCTGTGGAGAGCATCGCAGCATCCATCATCCGGTCGCTTTGAATTAATGGTACGTGGTTAGGAGAACGTTGAAGAGAATTTGTGTAGACATGGATGAGGTGATGGCAGATGCGCTCGGTGAGCATCTGCTGCGGTACAACCGACATTTTGGCGAGGAGATTACGCTCGACGATCTTCATGGCAAGTGGCTGTGGGAGGTGGTCTCGGTGGATCGGCACGCGGTGCTCGAGGCCTATCTGCGTTCTGAGGATTTCTTCGATGTGCTGGCAGTCATGCCGGAGTCGCAGCGCGTGTTGCGGCGGCTGCAGATGAACTACGAGGTGTTCATCGCGACCGCAGCCATGGAGGTGCCGACCTCGTTTCAGGCGAAGTACCGCTGGCTCGCGAAGCACTTTCCGTTTATCCCCGCCTCGCACATCGTCTATTGCGGCGATAAGGGCATTCTGCGCGCGGACTATCTGATCGACGATAATCCGCGGCAATTGCGGCGTTTTAAGGGCGAGGGCATCCTGTACAGTTCGCCGCATAATATGCGTGTGAAGGGCTACAAACGGGTCAACGACTGGCTCGAAGTGGAGCAGATGTTTCTGGGCTAGCGGCTCACGAGATTTCGGGAACGCGGCCGTTGTCTTCTTTTCCGGAAACTCTCCCTGGCGACAGTCGCAATGGCTTCTACGATAGCGCGGTCTTCGCTGGTGCGATAGGCAAGCTCGATGTCGCTTTGAACACGGGTGCCGCGGAGGCCTAGACACGCAACATTGGGTGCAGCTACCTGCTTCACGCACGCGGGCGCGATGGTCACGCCCAGACCCGCGCCAACCAGACGCATGATCGTCAGCCATTGTGGAGCTTCCTGCACGACCCGGGGGCGAAAGCCGTGTTCTTCGCAGAGCGAGACCGGTTTTTCATAGGCAAGGGTTCCCGCTGATGGCGAGAAGAAAACAAAGGGCTCGTCGCGAAGTTCTTTCGCGGATATCGTCTTGTATCGGGCCAGGGAATGTTTCTTCGGAACAACCGCGATGAACGGTTCAGAAAAGAGCGGCTCTATCTCCAGCCCGGATGCCTGGCCGCCGTCGCGCAAGAAAGCTGCATCCAGTTCGCCTTTGAGAAGCTTTTGCACGACGGCGGAGGTGTAGGACTCATGCAGCTGCAGGTTCACCTTTGGGTAGAGCCTGCGATAGCGTCCGAGCATGGCCGGCAGCGGAGTCAGCATCGCTGACCCAATGAACCCAACTCTCAGGAAGCCTTCTTCGCCCCGACCGACGCTGCGAGCCTCGTCCATGTCTTCCTGTACGTTGCGGAGAGTTCGCCTTGACCGCTCCAGAAAGACTTCTCCGGCGCTGGTAAGTTTCACCGCGCGAGAGGTCCTGAGGAAGAGTGGATAGCCAAGGATCTCTTCGAGTTTGCGGATCTGTTGCGAGAGTGGAGGTTGAGCGAGGTGAAGGCGGAGCGCAGCGCGGCCGAAGTGCAGCTCCTCTGCTACCGCGACGAAGTAGCGTAGATGCCGAAGCTCAATATCGCGATCCATACTCTAAAAATCATAATAGGAACGAACAAGATATTGGACGTATCGAGTAGACCGAGCTTAAGTTTATGTCAGAGGTGAATGTGCCATGACTGGGAGTTTGCTCCAGATACCTTGGTCTCGAGAGGCGATCGTGACCTCCGAGATTGCGTTTCGGCTGTTTCAACCGAGCGATGCCGAGCCCTTTCGCATGTTGAATGAAGAATGGATCGCGCGGTACTTCCGCCTGGAGGAACAGGATCGCATCCAGCTTGGAGACCCGGAGAACAATATTCTCCGGCCCGGTGGACAGATTCTGATGGCGGTAGCTGGCGAGGAGAGGATCGGATGCTGCGCGCTGATCTCCGTAAAGCCGGGCGTGTTTGAAGTGGCGAAGATGGCTGTCTCAGAGCGCTACCGTGGCCATGGAATCGGCCGCAGGCTGCTCGAGTACGCCATTGCGCAGGCACAGGTTCTTGGCGCTCGCACGCTCGAACTTGCCAGCAACGCGAAACTGGCGAATGCGGTTCATCTGTATGAATCGGTCGGTTTCCGCCATCTCCCTCCGGAGCGGGTCGAGCCCTCTCCTTATGCACGGGCGAACGTCTTTATGGAGTTGCACTTGTCTCCTGACGAGCAGAATTCAAGCGTATAGGGCTGATTCGAAGCGCTGCAACGCCGCCTCGGACCAGGCGTGGGTCGTCTTGCGCCATCTGTCACCCGGTTCTTCGCGGAAGTTGGGGAAGTCCATGCGGCAGTAGCCGCAGCGGGCCTGAAAGTCGTAGAGGGCCTGCGCGGTTCCATCCAGATACAGCACAGCTTGCAGTCCGTCGCGCGACCATTCGACGGAGGCGATCCGTTGCGGCTCGGGCCGGTTGTGTTCGGCGTCACTGTTGGCAAGCGCGGCGACGTTGTAGATAAGCATCGCGTCGAGGATGCTATGTTCGTGGACCTCCTGCGAACGGTCGCAGGCGTAGAAGTAGCCCGCGACGCCTTCGTCCTCGAAGACGACCGTCCAGGGAACAGCGGTGGAGTTGCAAGAGAGAAAAGCGCGGCCTGGGATAAAGGAAAGCGACTGCATATCTCTCACGATACACTCGAAGATGTGGCTGCCGCACGTCGGCAAACGGTGTCGTTTCACGACGAGACGCGTCGGCCGCCAGACGGAAGGCTGAATGCGGGATAGGGAGAAATGACACACAAAGGCCGGCAATTCAGCGCATGAAGCTTCTCCGCATCAAGATCGGCCGGCCCCAGCAACTGGCTGCGTTGCTCCTGCTGTTTTTTCTGGCGGAGTGCCTGTGGGTGGTGAACCGGCAGCAACTCTCTCAGCAGGACTACCGCTACGCGGAATGTGGGCGCGAGATGTGGGAACGGCCTTCGCCGCTGGCCGGCTACTTTACGACCTGCGGCAACCTGAACGGAGACGGCACCTTCGCGTACCGAGTCGCCGGCTTTCCTCTGACCATGCAGCGACTGGCGATGCTCGGCGGGGATAAGCTGCGCAAACCGGAGAACAGGCTCTACGCCGAAGGCACGCTCCACGGCTCCATGTGGGAGGCACGCCACGAATTATTCAGCGTAAAGTACCTGCTGCATCTGCCGTTTGTCTTCTTTGCGACCTGGCTGGGAGGCGGCCTGTGGTGGGTCTCGCGGCGCCTGTTTGGCAACGAGGGCGGGTTCTTCGCGCTGGGGTTGTACTGCTTCTGTCCAGCGGTGGTGCGGTCTGCAGTTATGCCGAACAACGACGTGCTTGCGATGTGGGGACTCTACGGACTGGTATACGCGGCCATGGGCGTAGCCCACGCGATCCAAGGCCCGCGAAGCAAATGGAAGCCGCGCATCGCGCTGATGACGATAGCGTTGGGCCTGACGGCGGCGGCACATCTGTTGGCAGCAATGATTGGTTTCGTGTTGGCGGTGCTGTGGATGATGTACCTGGCCGAGCGCCGGCGCAGCTACGTCATGCAAATACTGGTCTTCTCTGCCGTTGGCGCGCTTGCGATCCTGTTTGGGTTCTATGCGTTTCGACTGGCGCCGTTCAGCTACGTGTTTACGGGCGGCGGGGCGCGGTTCTGGTTTGCATTGGATGGAGCACGCCGCTTCTTCCTGAACATGGCCAACGGTCCGATTGCAGTAGCTACGCTCGTGGCCCTGCTGCTCTACGTCAGCGTGCGGCGTTGCCGTTATTTTGGCAATACTGCCCCGTTGGTAATGGTGCTGCTTCTATTACCCCTGGTAACGACGCAGACGGTCTCGAAGCCCTGGCTGTGGGCTCTGCCGTTCTTATTCACATTTGTGGGCGGGGTGTTTGCGGATGCCTTGGAGACGCAGCAGCGGAAGTTGTTTCTCGGTCTGTCCGGCGCGATCCTTCTGACACAGGCGATGTTGTGCCTGGCGCTGCTGCCGGAGATCGCTCGATAACCGAGGGGGCTCGCCGTATACGGGTCAGCACTGGAAATATTGCGGTTTCCCTCGGATTTGCGGCAAATTCCTGCATAATAAGTCGTCACCCCCGTGAAAACGAGTTTGCCTTGAAGGATGGTCAGTTTGTAATGATGAAAGTTTCCGTTCGCTCTGCCTGCACCGCGTGTGCTCTTACCGTTCTTCTGCTCGTGAGTGGGTGTCACCGGCATCGTAAATCGAAGTCCGCGCCCAATACGGATGCGTACTCCGACAAGTTGCACAATTTGGTAGAGAAGAAGGCACTCCCGCCGGAGAAGGTCGATACATCGAAGGTTCCCAATCTGCGATGGCCGAATTTTTCCGACTACGAATCCTACGTTGCAACCTTTTACGATGACCGCAACTACGAGGTAGCGTGGACCCGCGACGGCGCTCCAACGGCCTCAGCGAACGCGTTCATGGAGCAGTTCAGCAACGCCGCAAAGAAGGGGCTGATTCCCGAGGACTACGATGCTTCGCGGTGGGCCGCGCGAGTGCAGGCGCTGAGCGACAAGTCGGCCGATGCGATTTCGCTCTTCGATGTTGCGATGACGGTCAATGTGATGCGCTATATCTCGGACTTGCGAATCGGCCGCGTGAATCCGTCGCACTTCAACTTCGAAGTTCCTGTGCAGGAGAAGAAATACGATCTAGCGGAGTTCGTCTCAGACAACGCAGTCGATGCAACCGATGTGCCGAAACTGATCACCAGTGTTGAGCCGGATTCGGACGAGTACCGCAAGACCGAGCAGGCGCTGGCGCACTATCTCGACCTGGCACAACAGCAGGAGCAGGAGGGCGCGGAGCCGCTACCAGTGCCAACGAAGGCTGTATTAGTGGGTGACTCTTATCCTGCCGTCAGTGCTCTGCTCACGCGATTGCAACTGGAAGGCGATGCTGCTGCGGACGGTACGCTGAATGGGACCAGCACAATCTTCAATTCCACCTTGTCCGCGGCGGTGAAGAGTTATCAGCATCGGCACGGCTTCACGGAAGACGGGAAGCTAACGGCGCAGACGGTCAAGTCGCTGAACGTTCCCATGGCGGACCGCGTCGCGCAGTTGCAGAACTCGCTCGAGCGCTGGCGCTGGCTGCCCGAGCCGTATCTTCATGCACGATTGATGGTGAACCTGCCGGAGTTTGTTCTGCGCGGCTACGATCCCGAGCACAAGCTCGACTTCACGATGCGCGTCGTCGTCGGACAGGTGATGGGTCAGCATGAGACGCCGGTGTTTACGCACATGATGAAGTACCTGGTCTTCCGTCCCTTCTGGAACGTGCCGGTGGATATTGCGCGCAAGGAGCTGGTACCGCATTTGGCGGCGAACCACGGCTATCTGACGAGCAAGAACTTCGAGGTGACGAACAACAAAGGCGTCGTGCAGACCGACTACAACGCAAAGCAGGTGGCGCAGGGTGCCGTGATGGTACGGGAGAAGCCTGGCCCGAAGAACTCGCTGGGCCTGGTGAAATTCATCTTTCCCAATCAATACGACATCTATTTGCACTCGACGCCTGCGGTGTCACTGTTCGAGCGCTCGCGCCGCGATTTTAGCCACGGCTGCATTCGTGTCCAGAAGCCGGTTGATCTCGCCACGTGGGTGCTGAAGGGCCAGGGCGACTGGGACGAGGAGAAGGTGCAGGAGGCGATGAACGACGGGCCGGATAACAAAACCGTCAGCCTGAAGACACCGCTGCCGATCGTGATCTTTTATCTGACAGCGATCGCCGCCGAAGATGGGCACACTCATTTCTTCGACGACATCTACGGCTACGACGCCGAGATGCAAAAGGTCTTCGCCAAGGGGCCGCCATATCCGATCAAGCCGCAGCCAATTGTGCCCAAAACCAAAGCTGGAGACACCGTTTAGAAGTGGAGGTACACTGCTGTCGTGAAAAAACAGGAGTTCAATCCGAAGGTGGACGCCTACATCGCGAAGTCGCAGCCCTTCGCACAACCAATCCTGACGCACGTCCGCGAGCTCGTCCACAAAGCTTGCCCCGAGGTTGAGGAGGAGATCAAGTGGAGCATGCCATCCTTCGTCTTGCGCGGCGTGATCCTCGGTCACATGGCCGGCTTCAAGCAGCACTGTGCTGTTGATTTCTGGGGCCCGGAGATGCGCGCAATTCTGAAGGAAGACGGATTTCTCTCGGAGAGCGGAATGGGATCGCTGGGCAAGGTCGCCAGCCTGAAGGATCTGCCTCCCGACAAGAAATTGCTCGACTACTACCGGCGGGCGGCCGGATTCATCGCCAGCGGACAGCGCACAAAGTCCTATAGCCGTCCCAAAAGCACACCGAAGCCTGCTCCGGAGGTTCCCGCAGAGTTGGCCGCAGCTCTCAAAAAGAACAAAGCCGCGGCGAAGCTTTTTGCGGACTTCAGCGCTTCCTGCCAGCGCGAATACGTCGACTGGATTACCGAGGCCAAGCGGCCGGAGACGAAGGAGAAGCGCGTGGCGCAGGCGGTAGAGTGGATCGCCGAAGGAAAGCAGCGCAACTGGAAGTATCAGAACTGCTGAGGTGTTGCGGCTTTCGTTGCAGCGCCGGACGCCGGGGATTTGCTAAGCTGGCGCGCAAACTCCAGAAACACCAGTGCAGCGGGCGAGTACCCGCTGGGGTCGGCCTGGGTGAATGCACCGGTCAGCGGGTCCATCTGCTGGCGGAATTCGGTGTGACGGCTGATGGCCTCGCACCACTGCTGCATCATGTGATTCAGCTCGGCCTGCTTGCCGTAGAAGGACATCCAGCGTGGAGCACGGAGCGCGGTGAGCGCCTGGCTCGCTCCGCCCCAGCTGTTCCGCGGAATGGGCCGAACAAACGCAGGGTCGTCCATCGCGATCGAGGTCAGCGGGTACGGCGCCCAGAAGGCGTTGGGATTGTGGATCTGACGCGTCCAGACCGCGTCGAAGATTGCTTTGTCTCTCCCGTCGTCGCGCTTCAGCACATGTTCGCCGAGTACGCGACTCATCACATCGGAGCGGACTCGGACGAAGTTGTTCTGTGCGTCAAGGTCGTAGAAGGCGGCGTCTTTGGGATCGTAGAGCTTGTCGATAATCAGTTGCCGAATCTTCTCGGCGTCATCGTGCCAGCGACTGGCCTCGTCACCCTTGCCCAATGCGGTCGCCATATGTGCAAGCGCCGTCCGTGCGCCAAACACCGTAGCCGAAAGATCGGGGCACAGACGCGGCACGGTCGTCATCGGCGGGCATTTGCGCGCATCACCATCGGGGCAACGGTTGGGGATGCCGACCCAGCGCGGGCTGTTGTCGTGGCCTGTGTCGTAGGTGCAGAAGCCCTCCACCAGCCCGGTCTTGCGCGTGTCGCGATACTCGCGGAGCCACGCGTCCCATCGGCTGCAGGCGGTGTACGCCGTGACGAGCAATTCGTCGTCGCCGGTAAGCTGCGATAGTTCCCACGCCGTAGCCGCGATGGGCACCACCATCTGGATCTGGCCGTAGCCAACGTCGGACATCTTAATCGCCGCAGGCAGTTGACCGGCCGATTCATGACCGATGGGCCGCTGCAGAGCGAAGAAAGCCATGTGGTTGTTGCGGGCAATCTGCAGTGGAGTGGGTGCGTCCTCCGGCGTCGCGACATAGGGAGCAAGCGCACCGTAGACAAGCCCTTCATGCGGGCCGCACTCCTGCCAGATTCCCGGGTACACGCTGCCTTCCATCAGGACGGGATGGTCGTAGCGGGGAACAGTTTTTACATTTCCCGCAAGCACCGCCAGCGCCGCGTCCCAAGTCTTTCCCCAGCGGGGATCACTTCCGGGAAACACCGGACGAGTCGGCGCGCTTGACTCGGCATAACCGGAAAACGGCAGCACTGCTGCGCCCGCGGCGAGCGCGGTGAGCTTCAGAAAATCCCTCCTGTCGTTCTTCTCCAGAGGTCTCTCCTTAGCGCACGGGATGGATTTGTTCCCGCGTCGTCGAGATCAGTGTAGTACGTCGGCTCGGAGGCGATAGACTTGCAGCGATGGTTTCTACCTCCAGATCAGAGAGCGCAGACGAAGACCCGAGGCCGCGGACTCCTTCGCCGGACGCGAAGCTGGACGCCGCTCTCTTCCGGCGCAAGCTGATGAACTGGTACAAAAGCCATGCGCGCGAGCTGCCTTGGCGCGGAGTGAACGACCCCTACCGAACCTGGCTCTCTGAGGTGATGCTGCAGCAGACGCGTGTCGGGGCTGTCGTTGACCACTATAAAAAATTTCTGCGGAAGTTCCCCACGATACTCGCCCTGGCGCTGGCGCCCGAGTCGGAGGTCCTCGCCACCTGGTCTGGCCTGGGCTACTACCGCCGGGCGCGCATGATGCACAAGACGGCCCAATTCCTTACCTGCGAGCGGGGAGGGGTCCTGCCCACGACAGCGGCAGAGCTGCGCACACTGCCCGGAATAGGTGAATATACCAGTGCCGCTATTGCCAGCATTGCCTTCGGAGAGAGCATCGCCGTCGTTGATGGCAACGTGGAGCGGGTGCTCTTGCGGCTCACAGGCAAACCCGAGGTGAAAACCGCTGCAGCCCGAGCCTTCGTGCAGCGAAAGGCCAGTGCCCTGGTCCCGAAGCGGCGCATCAGCGAAGGACTCAACGCCGCCGGCGATCACAATCAGGCGATGATGGAGCTGGGCGCGACGCTTTGTCTTCCGCGAAATCCTCTCTGTCTCCACTGCCCCGTCTACTCGATGTGTACGACGCGGGGAGAGCACGTCACTCCGCCACGGGGAGTGCAGCTCAGCCGGCCTGCGGCGTATCTTTTGAGTCTGCGCAAGCGCGGCACGCTGACCGAGGTTCTGCTGGAGCTTCGCGCTGATGACGCCAGCCTGATGCCGGGTATGTACGAGCTTCCTCCGTTGCCCCTCGATGCCATACAGGATCGCGAGCCTCTGCTGCGGCTCCGTCATGCGATTACGAACACGAACTACTACGTGCAGGTCTTCGCCGCACACGGCCCGCAGGACAGCGGATTGCGCCACGCCGTTCCCGCCTCCAAAAGCGATCTGCACTGGGTCCTGACCAACCGCCTTGGCGCCCTGCCCCTGACTGGATTGGCGCGGAAGGCGCTGCAGCGTCTGGATGTCATGGCGGTAAATCTGCCGAAACTCCCTGCTTCGATAGCCGATTGAGTTTAGGACCTGTTACGGTACGCGAAAATGTCACAGCCGCAGTTACTGCATTTGCTCTGTGTCCTTCCTTGCGGCTGCGGTTCCTGGCAGGACTCCTGACGGAAGGCCTCGAACCTTGCCAACGCCCAGTTGGACCGACCGTGAACTGTTTCCCAGCGGCATCAACAGAGGATGTTGAAGCGTCACAATCACGGCGGTGGCTGGCGCTTTTCCGTTGCAGACATAGCTGTGAACCGTGTTCGCATCGAAGTAGATGGCATCTCCGGCCTCGACACGGTGTGTGCTCTCGCCATGCCGGACATCGAGAGATCCCGACAGCAGATAGAGAAACTCGCAGCCGGTATGCTGATGCGGGCGCGGCACACGGCCTTCCTTCACCGGCACAAACTCCGCGAAATACGGATCGAGTTGCCGGTCGGGCACGTGGTACCCCAGGCTCTCGAAGAAGTACGAAGGATCGTCGACACCGGTCTGCGGCAGTCGCACGCGCTCGTCTCGTCGATGCACTCGAAACAGCGTTCGCGGTTCCGGCTCAAAAAAGTAGCTTAGATCTTTGGAGAAGACCATGGCGATGCGCGCCAGATTCCGCAACGTCGGCACCACCCGCCCCGTTTCAAGCTGCGACAGAAAGCTGGCAGAGAGGCCCGTGTGACGGCCAAGCTCGACCAATCCCATCGATTTCTTCAGACGCAGATGTTTGATGCGTTCGCCGATCCGTTTCTCGGCAATAAAGGACTCGGCCGCTTCGCCGTCCACGTGCAGGTTTCGATGTCCGTTGGGTTGGTCGCCGGAGGATCCGTCTTGAATGGGTAACGGAGGTTCCGAAGAAACAGAAGCTGTCGGGGGGGAGGTATTTTTGCTCATAAGTTATCTTTTTGCTAGACCAACAGATGTTGAACTGACATCAAAAGTTGTACGAGATACCCTACTCTTCTGGATTGGATGCGTCTTTTCGGTCACAGAGAAGACAAAGTCTTCAACAAGCGGAAAGGCGCTCAAGCCCCCATAGCAAGCCCCATAGAATGAGCCGCACGATTTCTGCGGATCATGCCCGTTATGATCAAAGATCAATGAAGTTTCCCCCCATCACTCGCCCTCCCAGCCGCGCCCGGAGATGGTTATCGGCGGCTGCAACTGCACCCCTGATCGCGTTTGCTGCCGGTTGTGCCAGCCCCGGCCCGCCTCAACCACCCTCGCTGAACCTGCCTGCTGAAGTGAAGGATCTAACCGCCGAACGCGTGGGCAATATGGTCCACCTGCGCTGGACCACGCCCGAAATGACAACCGACCGCCTCCAGGTCAAAGGCGCGATGACGGCGGAGATCTGCCGTGTTACCGTGACAGCCGTCCCGCCGCACCCGGCATGTATCAAAATCACACGGTTACCGGTACAGTCCGGCCCGACACACGCGGAAGAAGCATTGCCTCCAAACCTGACCGTCGAACCTCCGGCTCCCCTGGCCTACCGGGTTCAAATCTTCAACGCACACGGCCACTCGGCCGGTCTTTCGCCTGAAGCCTTCACCGCCGCCGGTGCCGCTCCTTCGTCGGTCGCACAGCTCCGCGGGACCCCAACCCCTGAAGGCGCCATGCTCGAATGGCAGCCGACAAACACCTCGGCTCAAGTGGAGCTCGACCGGCTGCCCGTCGGTCCTAATGGAGTGGTCGTAGAGCCTCCAGAACGCAAAACGCCAAGAAAATCCTCCAAACCCACGATCAAAAAAGATTCTGCCAGCGGCTCAAAGCCGGCGCCTGCGTCCCCGCCGAGGCCGCTTCAAATGACCGTAACCGCCCCAGTCGAGGTCAAGCTGCGGACGCCTATTCAGTCTCCCGATCCGGGCGGAACCATCGACCACACCGCCCAAATGGGCGAAACCTACCGCTACACCTCCCAGCGAGTTCGCACAGTATCGCTCGGCGGCCATACCCTGGAGCTGCGCAGCGCCGTCTCGCAGCCGGTAACGGTTGCAATGCGCGATACCTTCCCACCCCATACTCCGTCGAGCCTTGAAGCGATCCCCGGAGGCGCAACGGCGGCCGATCGTTCCATCGATCTCTCATGGAGTCCCGACACCGATGCGGACTTGGCGGGATATTTTGTGTATCGTCAAGAAGTTGACCCAAATGGCGTAGTTACGGGTACAGTGACGCGCCTGAACACAACCCCGGTCGTAGGACCTGCCTACCGCGACCAAACCGCTTTGGCTGGTCATCGCTATGCCTATCGCGTCACGGCCGTCGATACGGCAGGAAACGAAAGTGCGCCCAGCGCCGATGTCCAGGAGACCCTGAGGGAGCAATAGCAATGCGTTACTGCAAGTACTTGTCGTCTGAAAATGGTGCCAGCCTGTCGCGTTATGCTTTGGTGGAGAAACGCAACGGCGTCCTTTGGGCCACGCTCCCCATGCAGGCACCACAGGAGGACCTTTCCGCCCGCATCTTTGGCGGGCTCCCCGTCCCTACGCTCGCCGTCAACTTCGAGCCTGTTCCCCTCTCCGACCTGCATCTCCTCCCGCCGGTCACCCCATCGAAGATCCTCTGCGTCGGCCGCAACTACCGCGATCACGCCGCGGAACTCGGCAACGAAGTTCCCAAAGAGCCTCTGCTCTTCCTCAAACCTCCATCCGCGCTGCTTGCCCCCAAAGGCGTCGTTCGCCTGCCCGCCATCTCGACGCGTGTCGACTACGAGGGCGAACTCGGCATCGTCATCGCCCGCCGCTGCCACAAGATAGGCCCCGACGAAGATGTTCGCCCCTACATTCGCGGCTACGTCTGCGTCAACGACGTCACCGCCCGCGATATTCAGAAATCCGACGGCCAGTGGACCCGCGGCAAGGGCTTCGACACCTTCTGCCCCGTCGGCCCCATCGTCTCGGACGAGATCGACCCCGCAGGCGGCCCCCCAGTCACCGTCATCACGCGGCTCAACGGAGTGGTAAAACAGCAGGCCTCCACCCGCGACCTGATCTTTCCCATCGCCGAACTGCTCCGCTACATCACTGCCACCATGACCCTTGAGCCCGGCGACCTGATTCCCACCGGCACCCCGGCAGGTGTAGGAGCCCTTAAGCCAGGCGACCGCATCCAAGTAGAAATCGATGGCTTGGGCATCCTGGAAAACGAATTCGCGGCCGAGTAATACTCGCCGTCCCTACTGATGCACAGCGCAATCGCTCAGAGATTGATAAAATCCCCGTAGCAGCGAAGGAGCAGGACTATGGCATCGTTACTCGAACAGCTTCGTCAATACACTACCGTTGTCGCGGACACTGGGGACATCAACGCGATCCACCAGTTTCGCCCGCAGGACGCCACCACAAACCCCTCGCTGATCGCCGCGGCGGCCGGGAAGCCCGAATACGCGCCTATCGTCGACGGCGTTCTGAAGCAGGCTCGCAAGGACGCCGGCCCCAACGCCTCCGACAAGGAAGTAGCCGCTCTCGCCTTCAAGTCGCTCGCCGTCGCCTTCGGCAAGAAGATCCTCGAGATCATCCCCGGCCGCGTCTCCACCGAGGTCGATGCCCGCCTCTCCTATGACACCGAAAAGTCTCTGGCCGCTGCCCACGACATCATCGCGCAGTACGACAAGGCCGGCATCTCCCGCGAGCGTGTCCTCATCAAGCTCGCCTCCACCTGGGAGGGCATCCGCGCCGCCGAGATCCTCGAGAAGGAGGGCATCCACTGCAACATGACCCTGCTCTTCGGCCTCCACCAGGCCATCGCAGCCGCCGAGGCTCGCGTCACTCTCATCTCGCCCTTCGTCGGACGCATTCTCGATTGGTACAAGAAGGAAACGGGCAAGGACTACGTCGGCGCTGACGATCCCGGCGTTCAGTCCGTCACGACCATTTACAACTACTACAAGAAGTTCGACTACAAGACGGTAGTCATGGGCGCAAGCTTCCGCAATACCGGTGAGATCATCGAACTCGCAGGCTGCGATCTGCTCACCATCGCCCCGAAGCTGCTCCAGGAACTCGACTCCACCGAGGGCGTACTCGAGCGCAAGCTCGATCCCGCCAAGGCGAAGACGATGGACATCAAGAAGCTCACCATCGACAAGGCGACCTTCGACAAGATGCACGCCGCCGATCGCATGGCTCACGACAAGCTGCAAGAGGGTATCGAGGGCTTCTCCAAGGCGCTTGAAGATCTCGAGAAACTGCTGGAGAAGCGTCTCAGCGAGATCAGTGAACCCGCAGCCGCAGCCCGCTAGTCTCAACCTGAAAAATATCCTCGCATCAACGAAGACCGCGCCTCCGATGGCGCGGTCTTTTTGCTCAACCCCGGTTCTCCGCTCAGGCGCTGATCCCATAGCGCGCAGCCGAGTGCTTGCGCGAGAGGTTCGGACCGAGCGCCTTGCGCGCTGCGTCGTACTTTTCCCAGTCGCCAATGTCCGGCAGTGCGGGAATGGTGATCAACTCGCCCTGGTCCAGACCCGCGAGCGATGCGTCGACCATCTCCTCCGCCGTCATTACTATCTCGGCGGGAAGATTGTGGACGGGCAACTTGGCGCGGTCCCAGAACTCCGTGCTGGTGGCTCCGGGAAGAACGGCCTGCACCTGGATGCCTTTGTCCTTGACCTCGTTGTGGAGCGACTGGGTGAGATTGACCACGAATGCTTTGGTGCCGCTATAAACGCCGTTGAGCAGCTCCGGGCTGAGAGCGACGATCGAAGCAATATTGATGATGAGCCCCTTCGAGCGCTCGAGAAATCCAGGCAGAGCGGCGGACGTAAGACGTGTAAGAGCGGTGACGTTCAACTGGATCATGTTGTCCATGTCATCCACGTTGGAATCGATCAGCTTGGCGACGCCCCCGAAGCCGGCGTTGTTCACCAGAGCAGTGATGCTGCGATCGGAACGCAGGCGCTCCTCTACCCTTTTGAGGTCGGCCCTTTCGGTAAGGTCCGCGGCTAGAGTCTCAACCTTGCGGCCCGTCTTTGCGGTGATATCGTTCGCCAATTTACTGAGGCGCTGCTGGTCACGGGCGACCAGGATGAGGTCATAGCCTCGCTCGGAAAGGCGGTGAGCGTAAACCGAGCCGATACCGGTGGACGCTCCGGTGATGAGTGCGCTGCCATTTTTTAAAGTTGTCGACATTGTGGTTCTCCTCGAGTTACCGAATTTTGTCCATCAATCGGACACATGACATATAGAGTAGACCGGTCGGTCTAGAGATTCAGAAATTTATCTCCCCCGGCCGGCCCATGTGCTTTCTCTGAACTTAATGACACAAATTTGTCATCCCGACCGGAGCGCAGCGGAGTGGAGGGATCTGCTGTTCTGTGGGTTAGCAATATGCCAAGCGTCGCGATTATTTCTGTAATTTTAGAGACAGGACATTCGCTTTTTTCGGCAGTGAGTCGGTTTCGCGAGCCGTTTGGTCTCTCAGCCCTTCAACAGAACGTTGAAAGCGAAGTGCAGGAAATTTTCAAGAGGTTTGCTGGAGCGGTCCGCCTTCGATCGAAGCAGAGCGCCTTCATAGCTATTGAGCAGAAAAGACGCAAGTTCGTGCGGCTTGTTGGATTTGGCAAGATCTCCTCGATCTATCGCTTCCTGCAGAACCCTGGCAACCCCGGTCTGCCAACTGAAGAAGGACTCGTGCAGCAACGACTGAAGCGAATCGCTGTGGTCCGCCATCTCCAGGCTCAGATTCCCCATCATGCAACCGTTGATTGCGGCCGCCGGCCCATAGACAGCAATCAACTCCTCGAAGTACCGCCGCAGGCGCTTGAGGGGAGCGCCTTTGCCCTCACCAAGAATCTTCTGGGCCCGTTCGTTTTCTCCGCGAGCGTAAAGCTCAAGCACCTCCGTTGCGAAGGCTTCTTTGCTGGGGAAGAAGTGATAGAAGGACCCTTTTGGCACAGCCGCCTCATCGAGAATCTCTTTCACGCCCGTCGAGGCGTACCCCATGGAGTGTATGCGACGAAGCCCAACCTGCAGGAGACGATCCCGCGTATTCTGCCTTTCCATTTGATCTCCTCTGCAGGTTCCGCAGCACGGCCCTGAACCGACCAGTCTATTCGATGCAGCGTCCAGGTCCAACGATTTTGGCCCCGACTCGGCAGTATGGGAATCGCACACACTCTCCCCGCTGCGATGTGCTTTTCCCTCCATCTTTATCGCCGAATCAGGCAACCTTCTGCCAAAGCCCACGCAACCGAGAGGATTTTGCGGCGCAACTTCTCCGCCCTGACGTTTCTCTAATTCAAGAGAGGTGAACGTATGCGCAGAGTGAAGTTTCTCGCCTTGACCGCCATCGCTGGTCTCGGCATTGCAGCAAGTGCTCCCCGGACCCAGGCCCAGGTCAGCATAGGGATAGGCGTAGCGCCCGCGTGTCCGTACGGTTACTTTGAGAACCCTCCGTACGGTTGTGCTCCCTACGGTTACTACGGCCCCGAGTGGTTTTCCAACGGTGTTTTCATCGGAGCAGGCCCATGGTTTCACGGCCCGGAACGCTTCCATGGCTACGTCGACAATCATTACCGGCCGGACCATGGCTACCGTGGTGAATATCCGCGCTATGGGGATAGGCCTCATGACGGCTGGCACGGTTCCCCCGAGCACTTCCGCGGGAACGAGCGGCGCGACGGCCATGGCCACGGGCACGAAGAAGGACACCGCTAACACGGCCCGGTGAGGCGCGCCCGGCGAAAAACCAGTCCGGGCGAACGATCCAGATAACCGGCGCAAGAAGAATGGGCAGAGGGTCGATCGACTCTGCCCATTCCCTGTCATTTGCCGATATTCCGGCCAGCTACCCAGCTATCCCTGACCGCTGGCAATTGCGATCGTCGTAGAATCTGCCACGCCCGCCTTCAGATTGCCCCCAATCTTCGGAGGGAGCTCCGGCCTCCGCTTCAGGGCATACATCCGTTGATCCGCAATCCGCAGCAGCTTGATTGAATCGTCGGCGTCGTCCGGATAGACAGCCATTCCAAGGCTCGCCGACACGATCATCGACCGCCCCTCGACCAGAATCGGCTTCTCCATCGCGCTCCGGACCGCCTCCACGAAGTGGTCGGCCGACTGTCCCGGCTCCAGATCTGTAGCAACGATGATGAACTCATCGCCGCCCAGCCGGGCCAGCGTATCGGAAGCCCGAACACTCTTCCGCAGATGGCTGGATACCTCCCTTAGCACCTGGTCTCCGGCCTGGTGGCCCATCGTGTCGTTGATCATCTTGAATCCGTTCAGGTCCAGGATCAGCAGCGCGAGTCGGCTGCGCATTCGGTCTGCCCGCTCAATCGCAAGCGAAAGCCGGTCCGCGAAGAGCCGCCGGTTGGGCAGCCCGGTCAGCTCGTCATGCAGCGCGAGCCACTCGTTGCTCGAAACCTGCTCTTCTAGCATCACCAGAATCATTCCAATCGAGATCAGCGATTTCTGCATGTTCCAGATGTGCGATGCAATTTCGGCATACTCGCGGTACACCACAATCCACGGATGCAGCAGCAGGTTCAGCGACCAGATCGTAAAACCGGTCACGATGGCCAGCTTGCCCGTGCTGTTACGGGCCAGGCGGCGCTGAAAATTCAGCGCCGCAATCGTGTACACGCAGCACAGACTCCAATAGACTGCCTGCCGGTACTCCGCGCGGTGGATCAGATACCCCATGCCCAGCCAGCCGCAGACATGCAATATCGCGAACTTCCAATTGCCGCGCAGGTAGACCGAACTCGTCACTCCGATCACCAGACCACTGGCCATGCACGCGAAGAACGCGAGCGGCGAATAAATGTGCAGGCCATACAGCGTGGAGATCGCCAGAAGCGGCAGAGTATTCACCGCGAGGTAGAGCAACTCGGCATTTCTTGAGAAAGGATATCCGCCAGATGCCCAGATGAAGACAACCCCGCCCATCAGATAGCAATCCATCACGATCAGGTGCAACGGCTTCGACGGCGGCCCGTTCAGCGGATAAAAGGGGTGAGCAATTGCTTCGACCAGCGTAAAGAACAGACCCAGCAGCCAGATATCTGCGCGCCCCTGAGGATGCCGCCGCCGCAGCAACAGCAGGATGACGATCAGAATCATCAGGGCCAGCAGATCGGGTAGAAACGCGTAATTCATCAGGCTCCATGCATCTCAACGGTTGGATTGGCCTGGGAAAAAGGCCCGTGAGAAACACGTGTTCACCTTGCCGGCGATACAACGAAACCCGTCGCCGTGAATCTAAAGAGTAAGAATTCCTTCGCCTTTCTCGCGCCGGCCCGCGCGGAGGCGTTTTCAAAACTACATCGGCAAACGATGTTGTCTAAGAACCATCGGCAAGCCCTGACCGCGAAACGTGGTTTGCCCGCATGGTGCCAATCAATCTCAGGAGTTGGTCACCATTTCCCGTGTGACAGGTGCCGGTCGTCTACTATAGCAACAATTATCCAACATTCAGCAGAAAAACCTGCATGAAATTACGTGTCACCTAAGCTACACGGCTTCCGAGCTGCCAGTAGGTTATCTCCCGCAGCTTCGCGCCTAACCCCTCTAGTCAAAGGGCTTTTACGTTGTCGCCTATGTCTCACGGTGAAATTCAATTCACCTCAGCTTGCCACCGACGGCTCGGCTTGACGAAAAAATTACAAAATATAGCGGGAAAGATCCTGATCCTTCACGATGGAGGCGACCTGCTGCCGCACGTACTCCGGATCGACCACAATCACCTTCTCCGTGCCTGTAGCGGTCTGTCGCTCGATCACCGGCAGCGGCGGCGAAGGCACCTGCGGCCCCGAAGTAAGTGGCGCGGACACATGGACTTCGCCCACAACCCCCTCCTCGGTAATCTCAGCCCGCGGACTCTTGAACAGATCCGGGGCCTGGAAGCTGATCTCGTCCAGCACTCGCTCAAGAATCGTATGCAGGCGTCTAGCGCCAATGTTTTCAGTCGTTTCGTTTACCCGGAACGCAAACTGCGCCATCTCCGCAATCGCCTCCTTGGTAAACTCCAGCTTTAGCCCTTCCGTCTCCAGCAGCGCCGTTGACTGCTTCACCAGCGACGACTTCGGCTCCGTCAAGATGCGAATAAAATCATTCACCGTCAACGAGTTCAGCTCAACGCGGATCGGAAAACGTCCTTGCAGCTCCGGAATCAAATCGCTCGGCTTTGACACATGAAACGCGCCGGCGGCGATAAACAAGATGTGATCGGTCGATACCATCCCGTACTTTGTATTAACGGTAGTGCCTTCGACAATCGGCAGAATGTCGCGTTGCACGCCCTCCCGCGACACATCCGGACCATGGCCGCCCTCGCGCCCGGCAATCTTGTCGATCTCGTCCAGGAACACGATCCCGGAGTCTTCCACCCGCTCCACCGCAAGCCGAGTCACCTGATCCATATCGATCAGACGGTTCTCCTCCTCCTGCACCAGGTAGTCGAACGCCTCGGCGACCCTCATCTTGCGCTTCTTCGTGCGCTGTCCGAAGAGCCCCGGCAACATGTCCTTCAAGTTGATATCCATCTCCTCCGAGCCTTGGTTCGTGATGACCTCAAAGCTCGGCTGATTGCGGTCGCGCACGTCCAGCTCGACGGTGCGGTCATCCAGCTTGCCTTCGCGAAACTGCTGTCGCAGCTTCTCTCTCGTCCGCTGCTCGCGATCACCGGGCTTGTCTTGAGAATCGGAATGCGAATCGTCCTGAGAAGTCGCCGCAGGAAGCTGAATCACGTTGCTTCCCGGCTCATGCACAGCCGCAGCAGCAGTCGCAGCGGTGTGCGTCGGGGGAAGCAGCAGATCGATCAACCGATCCTCCGCCGCCAGCTCCGCCTTGTCTTCCACCTCTTCCATCTTCTCTTCGCGAACCATGTCGATGGCGATCTCCACCAGGTCACGCACGATCGACTCCACATCGCGCCCAACATAGCCAACCTCCGTAAACTTCGAGGCTTCGACTTTCAGAAAAGGCGAGTTGGTCAGCTTCGCCAGACGCCTTGCGATCTCCGTTTTGCCAACGCCGGTCGGCCCGATCATGATGATGTTCTTCGGCATAATCTCTTCGGCGAGCTCCGGCGAGAGCTTCTGCCGGCGCATGCGATTGCGCAGCGCGATGGCAACGGCGCGCTTCGCCGCATGCTGTCCAACGACGTACTTGTCCAGCTCCGCAACGATCTCGCGCGGTGTCATCTCATCGAGTGCGAGCGCCTGATCTTCAGCGGCTCCGGGTAAAAAAATCGCCATAATGCGGTACTCCTTGTACTTCAACTGCGCTACTGGAACTGCGGTACTCCAACTGTGGTCGCGAACTCCGCGCGGCGGAGACTCAAAGGTCTCTACGATTGTTCGATGCTATTGGTTCGCTGTGGTCTCAGACTTCAGCTCTTCAATCGTCATCTGGTCGTTGGTATAGATACAAATCTGGCCGGCGATCTTCAAACTCTTCACCGCGATCTCGCGAGCTCCCAGGTCCGTGTTTTCCATCAGCGCGCGCGCGCTGGCAAGGGCAAAACTGCCGCCGCTGCCAATGGTTGCGATGCCCTCATCCGGGTCGATCACGTCGCCGTTACCAGACAGCAAGAAAGTCTGTTTCGAGTCGGCGACTATCAGTAAAGCCTCCAACTGCCGCAACATCTTATCGGTACGCCAGTCCTTCGCCAGCTCCACGGCGGCGCGGCCCAGGTTGCCCGCATACTGCTCCAGCTTCACCTCGAAGCGGGCAAACAGCGAGAACGCATCCGCGGTCGATCCGGCAAATCCAGCGATTACCTTGTCCTGGTAGAGCCGCCGGATCTTCTTGGCCGATCCCTTCATGACGGTTGCGCCGATAGAAACCTGACCGTCAGCGGCCATAACGACGGAGTCGCCGCGCCGAACGCAGATCACGGTAGTCGAGCGGACGCGCCGTCCATCAGCAAGATCAATCGGATGAGCAAGTCCGGGTAAGTTGGCGGAGGCGGATTTCACAGGGGCGGACGACTTTGCAGCGCGGGATAAAGACGGCTTCATGGGCAACTTCCAGTATATCGCTGATTGCCCTCCGATTCCTCTGTCGGTCGCCCCTCCCAACCTCCTCTAAATCCCATTGCTGCGGGCGTCAACGATCGAGCGGCGTCTATCTCGTCGCAGAAGACCACCTACCGGCAGACCGCGTTTCCCGCACTGGGGATAGCAAGAAACGTAATGCTTGCAGGCGCAAACGTAACCCGTCCCGACGGCTGCGGCTTGCCCGCAAGCTGTGGCAGATCGCCGCTGCTCCCTGGCTTAAGCTCATTTCCGTTCAACTCCACCTTATTGTCCAGAAGCTCCTTCGCGGTCAGCGTGTAGCGCTCCGACGCGCTGGGAACGTCGAGTTCCTGAGAGGCCGTACGGTCGGCGTTGATAGCCAGCAACGCCACGCCGCCCGGCTGATTCCGCAGGCAATGGGCGTACAGATGCAGGTCAGGCGAAGGCGAAGCTCCCGCATCGAGCACGGTCGTCCCCATCATCTTGCGCCACAGCAGCGCCGACCAGTAGTTCGGCCGGGGAAGAAGCGTCGTCTCATCGACCAGGGCGTAGTCGCTCGCGGCCAGAGTATTGTGCATGACCACCTGAACGCCACGCTTCGCCAGAGTGCCAAGCTGATTCAGATACCGGAAGCTATCGATAAAGTCCGCAGCCCACGGATTGCCGCCGCACGCCGTCTCGCCCGTCTCCGTGAGCCATATCGCTCCGCCAGGCAGAAAGCGATCCCGCAGCTTCGCGTAATACGCCTCGTCGCGATCGGTACGGGAAAGCCACTCAACCGACAAAGCCGCCGCTGGGGTCGTCTGAGACGGGCCACCCGCCCCCGCGCAGCGCTTCGAAACCCCACCATAAAAGTGATACGAGAAGGCGTCGATACCCGGCCCGGAGGCAATCAGCATGTCCTCGGACTTGATCATAGGAACTCCGGGAAGGCCGCCCGTCAATATTCCCGACTCACCCACCGAGCCAGGCCCAAGAATCACCATCTCGGGCGCAGCCTTCTTGACGAACGGATGAAACACCTTGAAGTCCTGCCCATACACCGCCGCATCGTAGCCCTTGGGAGCGCCGCCCATCGAGGCAAAGCTCGGCTCGTTGAACATCTCCGCCGCCGCAATGTCGCCTCCGATCTGGTGCGTATACGCAAGGAACTTCTTTGCCTCCACCGGAGTCCAGACACCGCTCGCATCCCGTACCCCAGGACTCACCGCAAACGAAGTAACGATCTTCGCGTCCACAGCATGAGCAAAATCGACGACGCCCCGCCACTCCTTGCGTGTCAGCACCCCTCCAAACCCAGCCGGTGGCGTAGCCGGAGCCGGATCTTCTGAATCCTGAAAATACGTAGAGTTAGCCCACGTGCCGCTGACCCGCACATACGACGGAGCCAATCCCGCCGCCAGTTTGCGGAGCCGCGGATTCGAAAGATCGATCGGCGCGCGATACCGATACAGCGACGGATCCATACCCGCAGGCGTCGATTGCTTTGCGTCTGGCTTCGCGTCAGCCGGTGCCGCCGTCGCCCCGCCCTGTTGTTTGTAAGGAGCCCAGAACCGCCCGCCCGTAACCTCCAGCATCTCGATGTTGAACGACTGAAAGCGTTCGTCGATCGTCCCAACCCGCGGCATCTTCGCCGGTACAACTGCAGTGACCGGTGCGCCGAATAAAGCCGGGGTGCCGCCCAGACCCGCCAGCAAAGCCAAAGCCACAAATCTCGAAATTCGAACCTGTGTCTTTCCGTTCAATGGCCACCGCCCATCCGTCATATTGTGTGAAGTTCGCCGAAATCATACACCTTCAACACCCGGATCCACTCGGCCACTCTCAAGAGTTGCTGCAGACTCTTCTCCCCAGCGCAATCACCCATTCGTTCGTTACTCAGACAGTACCTCTCCCCTCCAAACCCTCGCTCATAGGCTATGCTTTTGGGCAGAGACCTGTGTTGTCGTTGATTCCAATTCATGTGCCGCTCGCCCTTCGCTCGCCCCGAGTCCTCGCCGCGATCGGTGTCGGCATAGTCACAGCGGCCGGCGTCGCCAGCTATCTCCTCACGCGGCGCAAGCCGACCGCCGAAGAGATCGAGCGCGAGCGCCGCGACCTGCTTGCCCGTTCCGGACGCATCACCGACGGCACCATCATGGACACCATGATCATGGAGACTCGCACCGCCGACTCCAAAGCATCCGAAGCAACCGAAGCAACCAAAGTACCCGAAGCAACCGAGCCCTCCGCGCAGCCCGACGGCTCCGGTCCGATCCCCGACATCATCGTCTATAACTACCGCATCGCCGGCGTCACGTACGAGTGCGCCCAGGACGTTACCACCCTCGCCGAGTACGTCCACAACATCCGCACCGACCTTCCCATCCAGGTTCGCTATGCGCCGCACAATCCGGCCAACAGCATCGTCGTCGCCGAGACCTGGAGCGGGCTGCGGCTGAATTCTTCTCATCCGTACCAGCCCGATTGAATGCCGCTCCGGCGCGGACTACACTAAGTAACATGCACATGGTCGGCAGCCCGAACGGCAAGATGCAGCGGATCCTGCAATTGTCGATGGTGCTGACGCTCGCGTACGTCGGGGCGACCCTCTACTTCGGCCTTCGCGCCCACTCCCTGGCCCTGATCTCCGAGGCCGGACACAACGTCAGCGACCTCCTGGCAATCGCGTTGTCCTTCGTCGCCGTCTACTTCCAGGCGCGCCCCGCGACCGACCAGAAGACCTTCGGCTACCAGCGTGCCGGCGTTCTCGCAGCGTTCGTCAATGCCGTCACTCTCGTCGTGCTCTCCGCCTGGATCGCCATTGAAGCCATCCACCGCATCGCCGCTCCGGTAGAGGTGCAGCCAAGGCTGATGATGTACGTCGCCGCCGCCGGTGTCCTGATGAACGGCACCGTGGCGACGCTCCTCTGGCGCTTCTCCGGCGACGTGAACATCCGCAGCGTCTTCCTCCATATGCTCGGCGACACCCTGTCCACGGCAGCGGTCATCGTCGGTGGCGCGGCGATTCTGTTCAGCGGGATGACCTGGATCGACCCGATCCTCTCAATCCTGATCGCCGCGATGATTCTGTGGAGCTCCGTAGGAATCATCCGCGAGACCCTGAACATCCTGCTCGAAGGAACCCCCCGCAGCCTTCAGCTCGGCGAAGTCCGCAAGGCCATGGCCGCCGTCGAAGGTGTCCTCGACGTTCACGACCTGCATGTGTGGAGCCTCGGCTCACAGACCCACGCCCTCGCCAGCCACATCACCATCGCGGAGATGCCAATGTCCGAATGCAGCAGCATCCTCGAAGGCATCAACTGCGCCCTCCGCGACCGGTTTCACATCACCCACACAACCATTCAGTTTGAGACCACCGGCTGCGAGACGACCCACGGCTGCAGCGCGCCCCCGGAGCTCGAAGCAGTTGGTGCGCACGGGCACCACCATGGGCACGACCACCGCGGCCATGCCCATTAGGGTGCTGAGCGACTAGAGCAAAGTTGCGTCGAGCGTGATCTCCGCGGCCTTCAAGACACGCGAAACCGGGCAGCCGACCTCGGCATTGTGCGCCAGCTCGTCGAACTTCGCCTTGTCGATGCCCGGAACCTTCGCCTTCGTGGTCAGGTGAATCTTGGTGATGGTGGGCTTCTCCCCGCTCACATCGAGCGTGAGCACGGCCGTGGTCTCGATCGAGTCCGGCGTCAGCCCGGCCTTGGTGATCTCCGCGCTCAGCGCCATCGTGAAGCAACCCGCATGGGCTGCTGCGATAAGCTCTTCCGGGTTGGTCCCCACCCCGTCGGCAAAACGCGCCTTGAAGCTGTACTGCGTCTCCTTCAACGTACCGCTCTGCGTCGAAATCGTGCCGTTGCCCTCTTTCAGACTGCCATGCCAGATTGCTGATCCACTGCGATCCATCGTGTCTCTCCTCTTTGTCCTTCGTATCGAATGACCTGATAAGGTTATCTCCTTCGATGCGTTGTTGGGGCCAAAGGAAGTTGAAAAATTGTCCCGTTGCGCTACTATCTCCTGATGCCGACGACAGACACGCCTGACCTTCCGACCGGACAGAGCGAGCAGATCCCGACCGCGTGCTCCCTCTCGTCCGAGCACCACTCGCGCTTCTGTCCAACCTGCAGCTCCAGGTTGGAGGACAGCCGGTGCAAACTGGTGTGCCGAACCTGCGGCTACTTTCTAAGCTGCGCGGACTTTTACTAGCGGTTGGCGGCTGCGGCTCGGGGTCGCCACTCACCGGGGCTAAGTTAGTCGGGCGCTAAGTTATTTGATAAGAGAATTTGCCGTAATCCGAGCAGGTTTCTGCCTACTCAACTAACCTGCCTTTAGCGGATCCTGAGAACGATCTTGCCAAGTACATGTCCTGCCGCAAGGCGTGCGTGCGCCTTGCGAGCTTCTTCGAGTTTGTACGCCGCGGCGATGGGAACCTTGAGCCCCACTTTCTCCACAGCGCGACCTAATCGCTTGAACTCAGCAACACCGGGCACCCCGTCATAAGCGATGATTTCTATCCCCCTGCGTTTTCGAGGTTTCGGCTCAACTCCGTTTGGGTACGCAACTTTTCCGTCTGCACGCACGGCATGCAGACACTGCGTTAGTTCTTTGCCGCCCACAAACGCAAGCACGGCGTCGACTCCGCCGGGCGCGAAGTCACGAACAGCCGCCAAAATATCTCCACCGCAGCCGTCAATGGCAACGTCGGCGCCGAGTCGGCGCAACAGCGCAACAGCGTCCGCTCCACAAGCAGTGGCCAGTACACGTGCACCGCGGGCCTTCGCAAACTGCACCGCGAGCGTGCCTACTCCGCCGGAAGCCCCATGAATGATCAGCGAATCTCCCGCCCTTATCCGCAGCGCGTCGTCGACACCCTGCAACGCGGTCAACCCCGTGGTCGGAATCGCTCCCGCATGCTTCAGGTCGAGGCTCTCCGGAACCGGTGCTGCGTTCGTTGCCGGAACAGCGACATACTCCGCATAGAATCCGCCCTTCGGGTTGTTAAAGCTGTACGCGTAGGCTTTTTCCCCAACCTGCAGCCGGCGCACGCGCGACCCCACTGCCGCAATCGTGCCCGAGCCGTCAGTGCCGAGCACCACGGGAAAGTGCGGGCGGCCCTCCGGCCACCAGCCTCCTCGCATGTCGGCATCCCATCCCCCAACGCCCGCCGTATGGAGTGCAATCAGTACCTCATCCGGATCGGGAACGGGCACAGGCAAAGAATGGAGTGTCAGAACCTCCGGTCCGCCGAAGTGATCGATAGCCGCCGCGCGCATGGTCTTCGGAACCTTCGAAATCTTGATCGTCATAGAGAGTGACCCTCATTGTGCGTAACCCACGGACACGCCACGATTTTCGGTCTTCTCTGGCAACTTGTCGAGATCACTAGAAAGCGGAGTTTGTTCTACGACTTATCTCGTAGCATTTCTTCCTTCTTAGGAGGGAATGCCTGTCGCACCAGAGGGGAAACTAGCTCCCCGGGCCATGCGCGGGTTTCCCTTCCTGCACATAATTCCGGTTCCACTTCGGAATCTCCACCACATACGTTCCCGGCTTCTCAATGATCGCCTGGCACCCCAGTCGCGAGTTCAACTGCACATCCGCCGCCGTCTCCATCCGGTCCAGCTCCTTGTCCTCCGGCTCACTGAGCCCCGCCGCCCCTTCCTTCACATGCAGATGGCAAGTCGTGCACGCACACACCCCACCGCACGCATGGTCCAGAAAGATGTCATAGTTCTCCGCCACATCCAGAAACGACATCGGCTCGCCATGCCCCTCATATGGCAGCGTATCGAACGGAAACTCAACCGTCTTTCCCTGCGGCATAAACGTCACCCGCACCATCCCCTCACCCGCGGGCTGCGACAGATCCACATCCACAACTTCAGCACTCTTCGTCTCAGACATCGTCTCTTCCAATCTCTTTCCGGCCGCAGCCACAACCAACAACGCCTTGCTCTCTACTCGCTACTCCCTGTTTATCTGCGCCTTGGCAAACGGATGCGGCGCCGTGGGCCCTTCACCCATGCTCTCACCCGCTGCCTCCATCGTCTTGCCCTGCATCGCACCAGAGACCGCGTTATCCATCATCAACTCCGCAAAGCGTCGCGTAGCCTTATCCAGCCGCTCGATCCCCGCGCGAATCTGTCTGTAATCTCCCCCCTCAGCGGCCGCCTCCAGAAATCCGATCGCCTGCTCGATCTTCTCGATCTCCTCGCTTGAAAGCTGCTGCCACGCCTCGTGCTTCTTACCCTTCTTCACCGCGACCAGAATCGTCTCCGCCTCGTTCTTCGCCTCGATCGACTGCCGCTCCTGAATATCCGTCTCCGCATGGTCGAACGAATCAAGAATCATCGTCTCCACCTGCTCATCGGTCAGCCCATACGTCGGCTTCACCTCAACCTCCGCCTCTTTCCCGCTCCTCTGCTCCCGCGCGCTCACATGCAGAATCCCATTCGCATCGATCAGGAACTTCACCTCAATCCGCGGCAGCCCGGCCACCATCGGAGGAATTCCCTTCAGATCGAATCTGGCTAAAGACCGGCAATCCTTCGCCAGCTCTCTCTCGCCCTGGACAACATGGATCGCCACATTCGTCTGTCCATCCACACCCGTCGTAAAGTGCTCCGTCGCACTAGCCGGTATCGTCGAGTTCCGCTGAATAATCTTCGCCACCACACCACCCAACGCCTCGATCCCCAGCGACAGCGGAGTCACATCCAGCAGCAGCAAATCCTCCGTAGCCGCCGACCCGCCCCCAAGAATTTGCGCCTGCACCGCCGCCCCCAGCGCCACCACCTCATCCGGATTCAGCTCTGTATGCGGCTTCTTTCCCCGCGCCTTCAACTCAAACAAATCATCCACCAGCGCCCGCACCGCCGGAATCCGCGTCGATCCCCCAACTAGCACCACCTCATCGATCTGCGCCGCCGTCAACCCAGCATCCTTCAGCGCCTGCTTGCAAGGCCCCGCCGTCCGCCCAATCACCCCAGCCGTCAACTCCTCAAACTGCGCCCGCGTAATCTCCCGCAGATACCGCTTCGCTTCTTTCCCATCGACCGCCGGCAGCAGCACATTCAGCATCGCGGTCTCGGCAGTAGACAGCAAAATCTTCGCCTCAATCACCGCCTTGCGGATCGCCTGCACCGCTTCGCCATTTCCGCGAACATCCAGTCCCAGATCACCCGCAATATCATCCAGCGCAATCCGAATCAGCAGGTTGTCGATATCGTCCCCACCCAGGTGCGTATCCCCACCCGTAGCGATCACCTCAAAGATCCCCTCATGCAGCTTCAAAATCGAAATATCAAATGTCCCGCCGCCAAAGTCATACACCGCAATCAAGCCGTCCTTATTCTTATCCAACCCATAAGCCAGCGCCGCTGCCGTAGGCTCATTCACCAGCCGCAGCACCTCCAACCCGGCAATCCGTCCAGCATCCTTCGTAGCCTGCCGCTGGGCGTCATTGAAATACGCGGGCACCGTAATCACCGCCTTAGTCACCGGCCCGCCAAAAAATCGCTCCGCATTCCTCTTCAACTGCTGCAGCACATAAGCCGAAATCTCCGGCGGCGTCAGCATCAACCCGCCCACACTCACCTTCAGCACCTCACCCGGCTTCAACCCCTCCGCCAGCTTGAACGGAAACAGCTTCAACTCCTCCTGCACATCCTCAATATCCCGCCCCATCAGCCGCTTCGCCGAATACACCGCACTCGCCGAATCCGACATCAGCGTCCCCCGCGCCGCATTCCCCACCACCAC
>JAOAPF010000531.1 GCA_025462755.1 Edaphobacter sp. | reverse complement strand
CGGTAGTACCAGCGACGCAGCAGGGAGAGGTGGTCGCTCAGGAGGGCGAGATCGTTCGGCTTGCCTGCCTTTTTTTCGAGCGCGGCCAAGGCGTGGGTGGCGCGTTCTTCCGGTGAGTTGGTGGCGCTGGCTGCTGCTGCGGGTTCACCTTCGAGTGGGACGGCCTGGAGCATCAGAGGCTGGGCGAAGAGAGAGCTGCCGACGCTGGTCTGCTCGCGCACGGCGCGAACGCCGAGGGTGGAGAGGCGCTCGGGACCGACGAGGCAGCCGCCTTCGAGCAGGAAGAGCGCTGCTTCTTCCTTGTGATCTTCTTCCGGCGCGGCGGACTGTACGATTACGGCGCGCAGTTGGGGTACGGGACGAACGATCCAGTCGGCGAGTGCCTGCACGGCTTTTACTTTTTGCCATTGGGCGTGGAGCGCAGCCGCTTTTTCGAACTGCATCCCAGACGATGCCTCTTCGCGTTCGAGGCCGATCGCGATGATCATGCTCTCGCCGCGCGTGTCGAAGAAGTTCTTTACGGCTGCGGCTTCGGCGGCGTACTGCTCCGGCGTGCAAGCTTGTTTGCAGGGCTCGATGCACTTGTTCATCTCGCCGTAGACGCAGCCGGGATGCTCGGGGTAGGGAGCAAGGTCTTCGTGGCAGCGGCGCAGCTTGAAGAGATCGAGGACGGCGTCGCAGTAACGCTCGGCTGCGAGGCGGGAGGGGAAGGGGCCGTACATCTGCGCGAGGCCGCGCTTGGAGAGCTTGTTGGTTGAGTAGACGCGAGGGAAGGCGTTCTCCATCGTCATGCGGAGGAAGTACGGGGTGTGTAGCTTGAGGCGGCGGCGGGCTTCAGTGTATCCGAAGAGAGCCGCGCTGGCGTCGTAGAGGACGAGAGAGGATTCGAAGGCGGAGCCGGTGATGCAGTACTCGATGCCTGCGACTTTGTCGCGGAGGTTGAGGCGCTTGGATTGCGACTCCGGAGGATCGAGGAGACGCCGCATGCGCCGACGGAGGTCGGTGGTCTGGGTGAGGTAGGGTGCGTCTTCGGCGCGTGGACCGCGGAGAGCGAAGACTCCGGGTTGCGCGGGGATGCTGCGCAGAATTTCGTCGGCTCGCTCCGGCGCGAAGTCTAAGGCGTGATCGAAGTGGAAGCTTGCAGCCACGAAACCATACTATCCTTCGCGATTGTCTTGTTCTAGCTTCGGAACGTTACTTCCGTCTCTGCTAGCTTTCCATTCCTTCAGCCTTTCCTGAATCAATCTCAACCTCGAGGTTTGTAATTCAGAAAGGGGTGCCCGCTTCAGTCGAGGAAGGATGTCTTTATACACGTATCCCGAACGAAAAAATACGGGCGACATTCCAAAAAGCAAAACCCGGCTTCCATCGCTAAGGCTTCGCCAGAGGATATGCGGTCAAGCGCGCCGTCGTAGCCTCCGGGGAAAGCGAGGCCGTTATATCGTGTATGAAATTCAGCGCACGCTGCTTCCCACTGTGCGCGTTGGAGAGCACCTTCGCCGCGATGCCGAAGCTTTTCGTGTATGAGTGCGTGAAGGCGCGCCAACTCTTTGGCGTTTTCTCGAATTGTCGTTTTCAGACTTTCCGAATCCATGAGTGTTGCCATTCACTCTCTATCATGATCCGGCGATGGTCATACCTTCAATGCGAATAGTGGGCGCTGCGCTGGCTCCGCGGAAGATGAGGTCGTTGGCGATGGCGGCGATGTTCTTGTACATGTCCTTGAGGTTGCCGGCTATGGTGATCTCTTCGACGGGGTAGGCGAACTCGCCGTTCTCGATCCACATGCCGCTGGCGCCGACGGAGTAGTCGCCTGTCACCAGGTTCACGCCGTGGCCCATGGTTTCGGTTACGTAGAGGCCGTTCTTTACGTCGCCGATGATCTGCTTGGGTGTCAGGGTTCCGGCTTCGAGGTAGAAGTTGCCTGCGCCGATCCCAGGGTTTCCTGCGAGCCCGCGCGATGCGTTGCCGGTGGACTTCATGTTCAGCTTGCGCGCGGTGTAGGTGTTCATCACGTAGTTTTTCAGGATGCCGCGTTCGACCAGCACGGTGCGGCGAGTAGGCAGCCCCTCGCCGTCGAAGGGGCGCGTGCCGAAGCCGCCGATGGCGTCACCGTTTTCATCGCGAAAGACCATGGTGCCGTCGTCGACGACAGTGATGTTTTCGCCTGCGACTTGTTCGCCGAGCATGCCGCTGAAGAACGAGGCATGGCGATAGATAGCGTCGCCGTTCGCGGCGTCGAAGATGTTACCGATGATCGATTGCGCCATCTCCGCTGAGAAGACGACGGGAGCTTTCTGGGTCTTCACCTGGCGTGCGCCCAGGCGTTGCAGTGTACGGCGGGCTGCGATGCGCCCAATCTCTTCGGGATCTTCGAGTTTTTTCACCGTGCGCGCGTTTGAAAACCAGTAGTTGCGCTGCATGCCGCCCTTTTCGTCCTGGGCGATGGGAGAGACGGAGAAGCCGCAGTAGCTGCGCCGGTATTCGCCGACGAAGCCACGCGAGTTCATCATGATTTTGTGCGAGGTCGCGGTATCGAAGTCGCCGCCGCTCGAGTTTTGGATGCGCGTGTCGTAGGCCATAGCGGCGGCCTCGGTGCGTCGCGCAATCTCGATACGCTCGGCGGGCGGCATCGCGTTTACATCATCGAAGTAAAGATGGAGATCGCCGCCGACTTGGCCAAAATCGTGCGGCTCAGGCAGACCGGCAAAAGGGTCTTCGCTCGTGATTTTCGCGAGCGTGATCGCGCCATCCACGAGACGCTGGATGCTTTCATCGGAGTAGTCGGAGGAGGAGGTGCTGGCCGTGTGTTGTCCGATGAAGACCCGCAAGCCAACGGCACGCGAGCCCGATTCCTTGAGGGTTTCCACCTGACCGAGATGGACGAGCGCAGAGAACTCGTCGCCTTCGTAGACGACGGCCTCGGCATCGGTCGCTCCGGCCTTGAGGGCCTTGGAGAGTACATCAGAGGCAAGTTGTTTCAGATCGGACAAGACAGCCGGTGCTGTTGTTGACACGTTTCAAAAACCTCAACGAACGGGGGATGTAGAGGGCCGCGGTTGACGGCCATCCGTTGCCTTTAGGAAATACATGCCGGCAGAACAGTATTCAGAGTCGCTCTTGAGCTTGTGCTCGATGTGCGTGGCCGGCCCGCTCTCGGAGCGGCGCTTGAAGAGCTTCACTGCGCCGCCGCAGTTCATGCAGCGGAACTCGGTGTCGTTGTCTTCGAGGGCGACGGCGATGGGCTTCACCTTCCAAAACGACTCGTAACCGCCAGCCGCACGGACCCTGCGGCGCTTCACTTCACACTCGTAGAATTTTTCGCGTTCGGTTGCCATGGATAACCTCGTTTGCATGATTTGTGAGTCGTGCCGTTGAATCGTACTTTCTGTTGTCATGCGCTAAGCAGGGTCTTTTAGATATTGCAGAAACAACACTTGTTATTCGACGGGATGTTTTGAGTGCCGAGGTTCGCGTCCGTCGGTCGCCTTTTTGAACAAAAGGCCGTTGGGGCAATACTCGGAATCGGCCGGCGATTTATGTTCCACGTAGGGGACTGTGCCGGTCTTGCCATTGCGTCCCAGCAGCTTGACGCCGCCAAAGCAGTCTTTGCAGCGGAACTCGGTATCGTTGTCGACCAGAGCGACTGCGACCGGTTTTACCTTCCAGAACGGCTCGTAGCCTCCGCCCTCTTTTACGCGGCGGCGTTTTACTTCGCATTCGTAAATTTTTTCGCGTTCGACTGCCATTAGTGTCCCGTTCCCCCAACCGTCATGCGGTCGAGCTTTACTGTTGGCATACCTACGCCGACCGGCACGCTCTGTCCGGACTTGCCGCAGGTGCCAATTCCCTCGTCCAAAGCGAGGTCATTTCCAACCATCGAGACGTACTTTAATGCTTCAGGGCCGTTACCGATCAACGTTGCGCCCTTTACTGGCCGGGTTACGATGCCGTCTTCGATCAGATAGGCTTCGCTGGCCGAGAAGACGAACTTGCCGTTGGTGATGTCGACCGAGCCGCCGCCGAAGTTGACCGCATAGAGGCCACGTTTTACGGACTTGATAATGTCTTCGGGCATGTCGTCGCCGTTGAGCATGTAGGTGTTGGTCATGCGCGGCATGGGGATGTGGTGGTAGCTCTCCCGGCGTCCGCTGCCGGTGTTGGGCATGCCCATGAGGCGGGCGTTGAGTTTGTCGGAGAGGAAACCTTTCAGAATTCCGTTTTCGATGAGGACGGTCTCCTGGGTGGGCGTTCCTTCGTCGTCCACATTCACGCTACCGCGGCGGCCGGGCATCAGACCGTTGTCGACTACGGTGACCTTTGGACTGGCCACTTGTTGTCCGATGAGCCCGGCAAAGGCTGAGGTTTTCTTGCGGTTGAAGTCGGCCTCAAGTCCGTGGCCTACGGCCTCGTGGAGAAGAACGCCGGGCCATCCGGGGCCGAGTACGACGGGCATCTCGCCGGCGGGAGCTTCGACAGCTCCGAGCTGCAGGATGGCGGTGCGCGCAGCTTCGCGGGCGTGGTGCTCAGGCGATTTGCTGCCTTCGAAGAAGTCCATGGTGACGCGGCCGCCGCCGCCGCTGCCGCCACGTGCGGTGTTCGCGCCGTCCTTCGCAATAACGAAGACGTTCAACCGCGAGAGAGGCTGGGTGTCGCTGGCGAAGGTGCCGTCGGAGGCTGCGACGAGGATGCGGCGAAGTTCATCGTTGAAGCCGGCGCGCACCTGGGTGATGCGGGAGTCGTAGGCTCGGGCGGCTTTGTCGGCGCGCTGGATGAGGGCGAGCTTTGCGGCGATGTCGGCGTCGGCCGTGGCGCCCGCAACCGGATAGAGCGCAGCGGTTTCGGTGTGGCGGAAACCGCTCATCAACTCTTTGGCGGGGCCGCTGGCGATCAAGGCCGCGGTTCGTGCAGCACGCAGCAAACATTCACTGGAGAGGTCGTCGGTGTAGGCGTATCCGGTGCGCTCGCCCGAGACGACGCGGACACCGCAGCCGAGGCTGATGCCTTGGCTTGCGGTTTTGACCAGCGACTCGTCGATGCCCAGCGCGGTAGACGTAACCGATTCAAAGTAAAGGTCCGCATAATCGCCGCCGGCCGAGAGGGCCTCTCCGAGACAGCGTTCCATCAGGCGTTCGGACAGACCTAATTTCTCGATAAAGTAGCGCTTGTGATCAGGAAGAGGTAAGGTCATCTGCTTTGATTCTAGGCTTCGCGGAGGGCTGCGGCAAATTCCACGATGGTGGAGGTGCTGCCGGGGTGAGCCAGATGAGGTGTTTCGTCATCGTGATGGAGCGCCATTGCGGCGCTTGCGTTCAGCGTCCATGCGAAGGATCGGCCGAGGCTGCGACGCTGAGATCGAGCATCATCCTGGTGAGTTCGGGGATGTAGCAGTTGCCGTCGCCGGCATAGGTCTTGCTGCAGGCTGCGGTAATCTCCTTGCGGCGCGGAGATTGCGCATACTGCCACGCCGCGACGTCCGGCGTTCCGCTGGAGGTAAGAGGCGGCGGATGCAGAGTGCAGCCGTTGGATGGCGGGCAGGCGTCCTGGTAGACCCAGAAGGCAATGGGACTGAGATGCTGGGCGGCGACCTGCTCGCGGACGTCCTGAATGGTGGTGATGGTCTTGCCGGGGCTGTCGTCGACCGGTTGGCCACTGGCATAGACGCCGGGAAGATAACCGGAGTGCGCGACCGCCTCTGTCCAGGATAGAAGATAGCCGGACTGGTCGGCGGTGAGTCGGCCGCCCTCCTCCTGATCGAGAAAGATGATGGTGTGGGCGGGGAAGTGTTCCCGCTGGGCAGCGGCCACGGCTGCTGCGGCGTCCTTTTTTCCAAGGGCGGCCGGGGTGGTGCCCGATCGTTTTGCCTTCTTGATCTCGGCGTCGAACTTGCCGTTGGCCAGCACAAGAAAGCCGAAGGCGTTCTTCAGGAGAGCGTCGCGTTTACCTTGCCAACCGTTCTGGTGCTCGCCCGGTGGGTTGGTGAGCCAATAGCCGGCAAAGGCGAAGTGGCGTCGCAATATGGGCAGGGCGTCGTCGCCGGGATAGTCGTTGCTGTCGAAGCCGATAGGGCTTTCCATGGTGGCGGCCGACGCGTGGGTGGCGGGCGCTGACGAGGTTTGCTGGGTGCAGCCGGCGACAGCCAGGAAAAGGAGAGCGGGGAGGAGGGTAGCTAGAGGTTTCATAAGAGGTTTCGCGATCCGCGGGGAATCCGAATACTGATAAAGGTTACACAATCCGTGTGCTACGTTGCATAGTAGAGGTATGAGGAGTAGGCATGTCCCTGAGCGATGTGGACCCGAAGTACCCCGTTGGCCGCTTCACGCCACCTGCGACGATTTCGCCCAATGACCGGACCGACGCGATTGCAACGCTCGCGGAGCTTCCGGAGCAGCTGCGGAATGCCGTGGATGGGTTAAGCTTTGCGCAGTTGAGCACACCGTATCGCGAGGGTGGCTGGACTCTGCGGCAGGTGGTGCACCACGTGGCGGATAGTCACGTGAACGCGTACGTGCGCGTCAAGCTTGCGTTGACGGAACCTTGGCCGACGATCAAACCCTATGATGAAGCGGCGTGGGCGAAGCTGCACGACGTTGCGGCTCCGGTGGAGTGGTCGCTGGAACTTGTGGAGAGCCTGCATGCCCGCTGGGTGATGCTACTGCAGTCGCTCGACGACCAGCAGTGGAAATGCGGTTGCCATCACCCGGAGAGCGGGCCATGGACCGTGGAACTGTTAGCCCTGATGTATGCATGGCACTCGCGCCACCATGTGTCGCATATCACGCATCTGCGTGCCAGAGAAAACTGGTAGACCACGCATGCGGACCATCCAGATCGCCACCACGCCCGAGGAGATCGATCGTTGTTTTCTGGTGATGAGCCAGCTTCGCCCCCTGCTGATTGAGGAAGAGTTTTTCGAACGCATCAAGACGCAGCAGGCCGAAGGGTTCCAACTGGCGTTTCTGGAAAACGAAAGCGCCATCGTTTCGGTTGCCGGATTCCGGATACAGAACATGCTGTCGAGCGGGAAGACGTTCTACGTCGATGATCTGGTCACCGACAGCGCGGCGCGTTCGCAGGGTCATGGCGAGGCCATGCTGCAGTGGCTCATCGCATTGGCGAGGGAGGCTGGCTGCCATACGTTCAGCCTCGACTCCGGCACACAGCGGCAGGACGCCCATGCGTTTTACCTTCGCCAGCGGCTAAGAATCACAAGCTTTCATTTTTCGGTTGGTCTTTGAACAGTCGCTGACGGTTGTCACAACTGCTTGTTCGCAAATAAATTCAGGTTCGACTATGCCGCCAAGAGCAGCTTCCGCGGATCAGGCCCCCGCACAGAACGTAGAGCAGATCGCAGCCGCGCTGGAAGACTTTCTGGCCGAGCATGCACGCGCCGTGGTGCTTGAAGACGGCAAGGTGCTCTTCGACATGCGCCACGCGAAGTACAAGCTGGCGACCGAACATGGCCGATGCACGCTGCATCTATGGGGCGAGGAGCGCAATCTGGTCCGGCGCGTTAGTGGGACGACGATGCGAAACGGTGTGCTGCGGTTGAGTACGCATCGCTTCGGCCAGACCAGGCCGCAGACTCTGGAATTAATGGCCGACCGCGATCGGCGCACGCCGTCTACACGCGAGGCGACGCGGGTAAAGTATCTGCGAGTGCTGGAGCGCGTGTTGTCGCGGAGTTTCCCGGAGTGGAAGGCAGACGCATTTCGTACCGCGATGGACCTGGAGAAAAGTTTTGGGCCGGCCTATGCGCGCGGCTCTTTGTTGCAGGGGCAGAAGGCGTGGGCTGTGATCGCTGTGAATGAGGAGGAGACGCAGGCGACCGTCGACGGCATTCTCACGCTGGGGATTTTATGGTTGCAGCACTGCCGCGAATCAGGCGATGGCCGACGGCTGTATCAGGGATTGAAGCTGATCGTCCCGCGCGGGATGGGGGTGCTGACGCTTTCGCGGATGGCATGGCTGAACACGAATGTCGCGCAGTGGGAGCTCTGGGAGCTGGACGAGAAGTCCGAGGAACTGGAGCAGCGCGACGCCGCCGATCACGGCAACCTGACGACTCGGCTGATGCATGCCCCGAACGAACGCGCCGCGCAGGAGCGCTTTGCCGAGTCGCAGTCGCGGGTGATGGCGCTGGTGCCGGACACGATGCGCGAGGTCGTGGAGCAGCGTCTTCGCAGTGGAACGGAGATGGCCTTTCTGCTGCATGGTCTCGAGTTTGCGAGGGTACGCATGGGGTATGCGGGCAACTCCTTCAACAGCGCACAGGAGATCACGTTTGGA
>JAOAPF010000512.1 GCA_025462755.1 Edaphobacter sp. | reverse complement strand
ACTCGTAAACACGGAGCGAATTGAAACATGGGTTTTAGAGACGGCTTCTTCGTGGATTTCGGAGGCTACGGCGGCTCGTTCGCGTTCAGAGAGCCACTTGGCTTCGACTACGCGATTGTCGAGGAAGAGGAAAATGACGACACCGAGGAGGATTGCGGGGATGGCCTCCAGGATGAAGAGCCATTGCCATCCGGCCATGCCCTTGCTGCCGGCGAAGTGGCGCAGGATGAAGCCGGACAGCGGACCACCGATGATTCCGGAGACGGGGTTTCCGGCCATCAGCAGGGCAACCATTGCGGCTCGGCGATGGGCGGGGAACCAGTAGGTGAGATAGAGAATCATGCCGGGGAAGAAGCCAGCTTCTGCAACTCCCAGCAGCAGGCGTGCGGTGTAGAACTGCATGGGTGTGCGCACCAGCGCCGTTAGTGCCGAGACGATCCCCCAGGTGACGATGACCCGGCAGATCCAGACGCGTGCTCCTACCTTGTGCAGCATGATGTTGCTGGGGACTTCGAAGGCGAAGTAGCCGAGGAAGAAGATGCCGGCGCCGACTCCATAGACACTGTCGCTGAACTTGAGATCGCCCAGCATCTGGAGCTTGGCGAAGCTTACGTTGACGCGGTCGATGTAGGCGATGATGTAGCCGATCACGAGGATCGGCATGATACGCCATGCGATCTTGCGGTAGAGCGAGTCGCCCACAGGATCGGAGGAAGTATTCGGCGCGATATAAGCTGCGGATGACAAGCTTCAACTCCGATCTCTACCGGGCTAGTCTACCGATTTATCCTGTGCGGAGCGAAAGGTCGCATACCGGACTTTGGTCTCGGCGTTGGGTGGGTAGAGTCCGGGTAACGGAAGGCCGGAGCGAACCTCGTCGATAATCCAGGCTTCGAGTTTCTCCTGTTCGACTGCGGCCTCGACGACTTCGTCGAGGAGCGCTGCTGGGATGACGACGGCCCCGTCATCATCGACGACGATGATGTCGTCGGGGAAGACTGCGACGCCACCGCAGGCGATGGGCATCTGCCAGCCGACGAAGGTGAGTCCAGCGACGGAGGCGGGGGCTGCGGTGCCCTGGCACCAGACGGGCAGATTGGTGCGGAGAACGCCGGCGAGGTCGCGGATGACGCCGTCGGTGATGAGTCCGGCTACCTCACGGACGCGGATACGTTCGCAGAGGATGTCACCGAAGATTCCGGCGTCGGTGACGCCCATAGCGTCGACCACCGCGACGCATCCAGCGGGCATGCATTCGATGGCGGCACGGGTTGAAGTGGGAGATGCCCAGGACTCGGGGGTGGCGAGGTCCTCGCGCGCGGGGACGAAGCGCAGGGTAAAAGCCGGGCCGACTATGCGGGGTTGGCCGGGTCGCAGGGGTTTGGTGCCGCGCAGCCAGATGTTGCGCAGGCCCTTTTTTAGCAGAACCGTGGTGAGGGTTGCGGTGGTGACACCGGTGAGGGCGTCGACTTTTTTCTTGTCCAATGGCATAGATTTTTAAATACTCCTAAATGCTGGGGATCATGCCGCCATCTACGCGGATGACGGAACCCGTGATGTAGGCGGCGCGCTCGCTGGCGAGGAAGGCTACAACGTCGGCGTACTCTTCCGGTTTGCCGTAGCGGCCGAGTGGGATCGTGCCCTGACTTTCTGCGGCAACTTCTTCGACGCTGCGTCCTTCGCGCTTGGCTTTGGCGTTGTCGAGGGCTGCGACGCGGGATGTGGCGATGCGGCCCGGCACGACGATGTTGGCGGTGATGCCGTCTTTGCCGACCTCGCGGGCCAGCGTCTTCGACCACCCGACGAGTGAGAGGCGGAGCGCGTTTGAGATCGCGAGGTTCGGGATGGGCGATATGACGCCCGACGATGTGCTGGTGAGGATGCGGCCCCAGCCCCGAGACTTCATGCCGGGGAGGACGCGGTCTGTAATGGCGATTACTGAGAGGACCATCGATTGAAATTGACTGGCCCAGAGCGCGGGATCTTGACCGGCGGCGGAAGCCGGCGCTGGGCCGCCAGTGTTGTTGACGAGGATGTCTACAGGGCCGAGTTCGCTTTCGATCTTCGAGACGTTTGCGCTGATCACTGAGAGGTCAGCGAGATCCCAGATCCGGCCCATGCATTTGCCGCCCATCGCTTTGAGGTCCGCAACTGTGCCTTCGATGGAAGCCGATCCGATGCCTGCTACCGCGACGTTTGCGCCTTCAGCGGCAAGGGCCTTAGCGATAGCGCGGCCTAGTCCGCCGCCCCCGCCAAGCACCAGTGCAGTCTTTCCCTTTATTCCGAAATCCATACGAAGTTCCTTATCACTGCATGATACTTGGCGAGGGACGCTTACGAGGTGTCACCGAATAAAATGTCCCATTGGCAGGAAGGTATTCCGAAATGTTGAAGACGGTTTTTCTTGGCTTGATGTTTTGCGCCGCTTCTGCGGGGTTCGCGCAGGAGAATCCTCTGGCGGGCGCGATTGATATTCACGTCCACGCGGCTCCGGATAGCACGCCGCGATCGATTGATGCAATCGACTTTGCGCGACTTGCAAAGAGCCGTAGGATGCGCGGGCTGGTGCTGAAGAATCACTATGAGCCGACGGCATCGCTAGCTTACATTGTTCGGAAAGAGGTGCCGGGGATCGAGGTGTTCGGCGGGATCGACCTGAACCTGTCGGTGGGCGGGATGAATCCTAGCGCGGTCGAGCATATGGCGGCGATTACCGGAGGGTACGGGCGTTTTGTGTGGATGGCGACCTTTGATTCGGAGAACCAGGTGCGCTATTCGAAGCAGAACCGGTCGTCCGTGCGGATTGCGCAGGATGGGCAGTTGGTGCCGGAGGCCAAGGCAGTGATTGCGGTGATCGCAAAGCGCAACCTGGTGATGGCGACGGGACACTCAAGCGCGGAGGAAGACCTCATGCTGGTGCGCGAAGCTAAGGCGGAGGGCGTTCAGCACATGGTGGTGACGCACGCGATGTTGCAGCCGACGCATATGTCAGAAGCGCAGATGCTGGAGGCCGCGAAGATGGGAGCTTACATCGAGTTCGTTTACAACGGCTTGATTGGGGCCGGGAAGGAGTACGGCTTTGCGGATTATGCGAAGGCTATTCGCTATGTTGGAGTGAATCACTGCATCCTTTCAAGCGATATGGGGCAGCCGGGAAATCCATTGCATACGGATGGGTTGACTGCGTTTTATGCGGGATTGCGAGGGCAGGGATTTACGCAGGTATTTACGCAGGTAGAGATTGACCGTATGGCGAAGGAGAATCCGGCGAGGTTGATTGGGTTGCAGTGACGAGGGCATCCCCTCAACTCGTATCGCTTGCCTTTCACGGCGCAAGCTCAAAAGTTCTTTGTCTTCCTCCATCTGCATTTGTTTGGACGTCCTCTCCTTGCAAAGACCCAACTCATACCGCACGCCGAGCCAATCGTAGATTCGCCATCGAGGCCGTTACGCGCGGTTTTCTCGTCCGTTGCAAGTACACGAGGGACGCTTGTTCTCTTCCGAATAACGGGCATCCATGTAAGTTTTTGTCAACAGAAAAGCACACGATTTTCTGGGCGCGCTCAGGAGAGCGCGCTATCGGTTAGATCAGAATCTGCCGTTACGCAACAGTGCCTCTCGGCTGGTGGTTCCTGCTCTCTGCAGAACCGGACATCCATTTGCTGTCTGAGACTCCAAGAGTCCGCACAGAAGATTGAGTTTGTGTTCTCTGCCAGTCCCGAAACAAACCGAAGGGAGCCTCGGGAGTTGCCTCCGTCGCTCAGCCCGTCACTTGCGGGACCTGGCAGCCTGCGCACCGGATGATCCTGATATTTTTCCTTCTTGGGGAGGTTTTCACGCAGCGGCAGTGCCGCTGAATTTTCCCGTAAGCACGAAGTCCTGTTTCCTGCGCTCCACTGCGAGCATGTAGGCGACCATCTTTCTGGCTACGGCAAGCGTCGCCCTGTTTCTGTTCCCTCTCTGTCGCTCCCGCTCATAAACCAAGAGCCAGCTCGTGGCTGTATCGAGGAGCCAGTTTCGCGGCCTCCACCAGCGTCTGCCGAATGTGTTTGTTTCTCTGTTTGGAGATGGGCATTCGAACGAGCTTGTCCGCTGAGCTTCTCTCCGCGCTGCACAGTCCGCAATAGCTGATGGCCTGCTTGACCGACTGGAAGCGTGAGACATCGCCGATCTCAAGAGCCCAGGTCAGTGCAGTGATTGGCCCGACCCCAGGAATCGTCCTCAACCGCTCCAGCCGCTCGCCGAGCAGCGGATCTCGTGCCAGCGAACTGACCAGGGCATAGTCCAACCGCTGCGATCGAACGATCGTCTC
>JAOAPF010000492.1 GCA_025462755.1 Edaphobacter sp. | reverse complement strand
GGTGACTACGCTTGATGAGACGATCGAGGACTTCAGCAACTTCTGGTGGAAAGACCTCTTCCATGACGCGGCCATAGAAGGGGCGTTGGCCTCCGGGGTCCATCATCTCGCTGAGAGCGCGGTTGGCGAGCACAATGCGGCGGTCGACGTCGAGCGTTGCGACTCCATTGGGGATGGTTTCGAGCATGGTTTCGAGCTCGCCGCGACGGGCCTCGAGGGCGGTATTGGCTGCGCTCAATTGCACAGTGGAATGTTCGACGGCGCGGCGGCTGTCTTCCAGGTCGGCGGCCATGTGATTGAAGCTGCGGACGAGTTCGCCCAGCTCTTCGGTGGCGCTCTCCTTGACGCGGTGGGCGTAGTCTCCGGAGGCGATGGCTTCCATAGCGTCAGCGAGAGCTTCAACCGGCTTGGTGACCTGCTTCGACAGATGGAGCGCGAGCCAACAGGAGGCGAACAGGGCAAGGCTGGTCATCATCAGAAGCAGAAGCATATAAAGGTCTCTGATCTGGCGGCGCTCGCTGTAGAGAATCCAGTAGGCGTCCGCGTTTTTACGCAGATTGATCATGGTGGCAGCCATGCCAAAGGGCATGGGCAGGCCCACGACTACTGTGTTTCCCTGCTTAATGGGGGTGGCTCCAAGCGCGTAGTCGGTCGTACCGAGAGTCAAGACGGGCTGGTCGCGGCGTTGGGCAGTGGCCAGAATGGCGGCGTCGTTGGGATCGGTGGGGGTTTTGTCGGAGTCTTCTTCTGCAACCTGGTCGGGGAGCCATGTTTTTACCTGCGCGGTGGCTCCGGCTCGTTGCGGCATCTGAAACGATGCGACGACACGCCCCTCGTGATAAACGATGGCAAAGCCATTCTGCAAGGTGATCTCATGCTGGCGCAGGACCTGATAAATCGCTTCGCGGCGCAGACGGGAGGCCGAGATTGCAGCAGCGCGAGCGGAGCCATGCGATGGGGCGTGGATGGAGCGGTGAAGCTGCTGCTTCGAATTCGGGCCGGGTGGCGCCGGCGCTTTCGGGGGGGATACTGGAGCGGCCGGGGTGTCGGGGAGACTGGAGGCGATGGAGTCGGCTTCGGCGCGGGCGTTGGCGCTGGTGTAGCCAGCCAGCTCGTGCGCCATGTTGTTGCTGTCGTCGCGCATCTCGGTAACGGGCTGTGAAAACCAGCGGTCTACGGCACGGTTGAGCAGCAGGTAGCTGAATGCGTACATCGAAGCGATAGGAATGAGGCTGACGAGCACCGCGCCCCAGAGCATGCGGGTGCGGAGCCGTGTTCCCATAACGCGGCTGCGCTGATCGGCGTAAAGTTTCAGGACGTTACGGACCAGCAGGATCAGCACCGTGACGAAGAGGAGGAAGGCGACGATCGACAGGCCGGTGAAGACGACGATCTGCTGGGTCGTGGCGGGTGCGGGAAGCTGGGTATTGAAGGCGTTTAGGGTGGCCAGCGCGACAAACAGGACGAGGAGGGACGCGCCAAGGGCAACGATCCAGAACTTTCGCCGGCTCGCAGGGATAGCCATCGCTGATCCTCCTCAATCACCTGATTATAGGCGTTTGGGGGTCTGTTCCTTGCTCAAATGCCATCCGGAGGCGGCGATCACACGAGCTTTGCCACTGCTTGCCACTCACGCTTCTGCGCGGCAGCCACGGCGCCGTAGGTCAGGATGCCATTGAAGGTGTTAACGCCCTCGGCGATGCCCTTGTCTTCGCTGATGGCGGCATTGGCTCCGAGACGCGCAAGCTTCAATACGTAGGGAAAGGTTGCGTTGGTCAATGCGAGGGTCGAGGTGTTGGGCACCGCGGCGGGCATATTGGTGACGCAATAGTGAACGACGCCGTCGACTTCATAGGATGGATTCGAGTGCGTGGTGGGGTGCGCGGTTTCGATGCAGCCGCCCTGATCGATAGCGACGTCGACGATGACGGCGCCTTTCTTCATCTTGCTTACCATTGCCTTGGTGACGATCTTGGGAGCCGCTGCACCGGGGATTAGGACTCCTCCGATAACCAGGTCGGCTTCGCGGACGGCGTGTTCAATGTTGTAGCTGTTCGAGGCGACGGTATGGAGGCGTCCGCCAAAGATGTCATCGAGTTCGCGGAGGCGGTTGAGGTTGAGGTCGATGAGCGTGACCTTCGCCCCCATGCCGAGGGCGATCTTCGCGGCGTTGGTGCCGACGATGCCGCCACCGATGATGCAGACGTTGCCAGGTGGGACACCGGGTACGCCACCGAGCAGAACACCGCGGCCTCCATGCTCCTTCTCGAGATAGGCTGCGCCGACCTGGACGCTCATACGACCGGCGACTTCGCTCATGGGCGTGAGCAGTGGGAGGGCGTTCGCGCGGTCGCGGACGGTCTCGTAGGCAATGCCCGTGACCTTGGATGCGAGAAGGGCGTCGGTGAGTTCCGTCAGCGGGGCGAGGTGGAGATAAGTGAAGAGGACGAGACCTTCGCGGAAGTGCTTGTACTCCTTTTCGACGGGTTCCTTGACCTTGACGACCATCTCGGCGAGGCGCCAGACGTCATGCGCCGAACCGACGATCTCCGCACCTGCGGCCTGGTACTCATCGTCGGGCATGGCGGAGAGTGCGCCTGCCTTCTGCTCGACGAGAACCTTGTGGCCGGCTTCCACCAGGGCCTTGACGCCTGCTGGGGTTACTCCTACACGGCTCTCGTGATCCTTCACTTCCTTGGGCACACCGATAATCATTCTTTATCTCCGCATCAACAAAGCTGTTTCCGATTGTATCTATTCGCGCGGCGGATGAGGTCAGCCTGGAAAATCGGACGCCCGATTGCGAAGGCTTCCCGAATGCGGACGCGTGCGAAATGAAAATGTGAGGCACGAGGCTGTGCTATCGCCGACTTGGATTAGATTGGGCAGATGCAAGAGATTCTCGCGACCGGACCGACTCGCACGAAGCAGGACCATCGTCTTTTGTGGCTGCTCTTATTTGTGCCGGTCGTGATGTCGCTGAGCGGGGTATGGATCCTCGATCACGCTAAGGCGAATAAGCCTCTTTTTTCGATGACCAATCTGGTGGGGCCAACGACGCGTAGCCTGCTCGCGGGCGAGGGCCTGACGGCTTGCACAGAAGACATGGGCACCCGGGGCAACCCGATCTGCTTTCATGCGGCGCGGATGCCGACGTCAGCGATGGTAGTGGCGCTTGGTATGCGGCTGTTTGGCGACCACTATCTGCGTGTGGCTTGCTTCAAGACGCTCTTGCTGTTGCTGCCGGTCGGAGTATGCGTTTATCTCGTTTGGCGATGCCGGCCGCGTTCGGAAGGTCGCAGGCTTTTCGTAGTGCTGCTGCTTCTGGCTCCTTTTGCGATGACGGCGTTTCTTGCGGATGTGACCAACATACTGGTGGACGAAGGCTATCTGTATAGCTTCCTGGCTGTCGCTGTAGCACTGTTGCTCTTCGATGTCCAGGCGCGGACGATGATGAGTGGTTGGAGTCGAGCGGTCCTGTTTGCGATCGCTGTGGATGGGATTTATCTCTCGAAGAGTGGGGCGCTGCCGGTTGTGGTTGTGTTGAGTGCCGGCTTTCTTGTGGTGGAGCGGAGGTCTGGATTGCGATGGCTGGTTGTGGTGCTGGTTGCCGCGGCTCCGCTGGGGTGGGCGGTGCATCAGCATCATGCAAGCGGACGGTACAGCGTGGGCACGAGCTTCGATGGCATCAATCTGCATAAGGGCAATAATGCGGGGTTTCTGGAGCACTATCCACCGCCTCACGGAGACTCGATGGACTGGTATGACTTCGAGCTGAACCGCGGTCTGCAGTTCGGCGACGAATGGAGCTTCAACGACTATCACCAGAGAGCTGCTCTGGATTATCTGCTGGCTCATCCGCGCGAGACACTCAAAGGCGACTGGCGCAAGCTGAACGTCCTTTTCTTCTCCGTAGAGAAATATGGAGGGACGGCGAGCCGTGGGGTCACGAGGGTGATCGAAGACGCGGGTATGGTGGCCTTCCGGCTGATGCTGTGGGCCGCGATTGGGTCGGCGATCTATCTGGTATTTCGTGTGCGCGGTGCTGAATGGAGATCGTTGCGCGCAGCATCGGGCGTGTTTCTTGGTCTGGTCGCAGCTTGCGCGCTTCCCTACGTTGCGGGCTTTGCTTATACGAGGCATGTGAGCGTCCTGATCTATCCGGCGGCGCTGTTTCTCTGTCGCGTGCTGTGCGAGCGGGGCAGGAGCTACAACGAAGGAGTGATGACTGGTTAGGTGAGGGCCTGAATTAGCACTTGCGAAAGAGATACACTAATGGGAGTCTCTTTTCAGTAAACGACTGCCCAGGAAACGACTGCAAAATACCTATGTCTTCGAACAGCTTTCAGATGCGTTACTCCCGCATTCACAATATGCGGTCCCTCTTCAGCCTTTTTTCCAGCGACCTGGCCATTGACCTGGGCACGGCGAATACGCTTGTCTTCGCCCATGGCAAGGGGATCATCGTCAATGAACCTTCGATAATCGCGGTGAACAAGATCACCAACGAAGTGGAGGCGGTGGGCAAGGAGGCCAAGGAGATGCTTGGCCGCACTCCGGGCAACATTGTCGCCATCAAACCGATGAAGGACGGCGTGATCGCCGACTTCCGGCATACCGAGAAGATGTTGAACTACTTCATTCATAAGGCGCATAACCGGAAGATGATGGTGCATCCGCGGATCGTGATTGGCGTTCCCTCCGAGATTACGCAGGTTGAAAAGCGTGCGGTTATGGACTCGGCTTATCGGGCCAAGGCCTCTGAAGTGCATCTGGTCGAACAGGCCATGGTCGCCGCGATTGGCGCGGGGTTGCCGATTACGGAGCCGGGCGGAAACATGGTGGTCGATATCGGCGGTGGAACGACCGATATCGCGGTGATTTCGCTGGCGGGCATCGTCTATTCGCGTTCCGTGCGCATGGCCGGGAACCAGATGGACGAGGCGGTGAGCACCTACCTGAAGCGGAAGTACAACCTTCTCATAGGCGAGCGGACCGCGGAGCAGATCAAGATTTCGCTCGGCTCGGCGTATCCGCTGGACAAGCCGATCACGATGGAGGTCAAGGGACGCAATCTGATTGAGGGCGTGCCGAAGACCATTACGATTGAAGATTCTGAGATTCGCGAGGCGTTGAGCGAGTGCATCGCGACGATCATCAATGCGATTCGGGTGGCGCTGGAGCGGACCCCGCCGGAGCTGTCGGCAGACATTTCCGATCGCGGCATTGTCCTGACGGGCGGTGGCGCGCTGATCAAGAATCTCGACAAGCGGATTCGCGAGGAGACTGGGTTGCCGGTTTCGATTGCGGACGATCCGCTGGCTTCGGTGGTGCTGGGAACGGGTGCTATGCTCTCGGACTTCAAACTGCTGCGGAAGATCTCTATCGATTGAGTTTGGTTTGCTCTGGTTGCGGCGAAGGCTCCGAGGATTCGGGGCCTTTGCTTCGTTTTCCTGGTGGACCCTCCCCCTCCCCTCCCCTCCCCCCGGGTATTTTTGGGTGTAAAATCCTTGTATTCAATAGTTTGCAGGGTACTACTCCCTGCAAAATATTGATGATAAATGGGTTGCGTGCAAAATACTTGTTATCAATAAGTTAGCCCCGAAGATTGTCCGGGGCTGGCCTTTTTTCGATCTATATATTCATTATATCGGTTCGAGTGGAACTAACATGCCAACTCGATCTCTTTTTGTTTGTTCGATTTAGTTGGTTTTGGGGCTTGACACGCAATTTTTGGGCTGAATTCGGGCAAAGAAAAATAACTGCGAAACAAAGGCAATAGAATGAGTCGCTTCTCGCCTCGGGCTTCGCTCCGGCCTTCGCAGAGTGGAAAGACCTTCGGCTCGGTTTTACGGCAGGGTTGGAGTCGTGCCTTCCGCTCGTGCGCCTCTGCTTTGGAGTGGATTCGGGGAGCACCTGTTGATTTGGTTGAGGTGCAAAGAGAACAGGCGACGGCGGGTGGCGCGGAATGTCATGGTTGAGAAGCGGATTTCTCGACTGCGCCCTTCACATAAATGCGTGACCGGCTTCGGTCGAAATGACGATTGTTTTGATTCGGGCTCAAAGAGAGCGGCAGTGGTGACGGCGAAGCCATTCAGGAGGGGTTTGGCCTTAGGCTTCAAGCTGCCGCGCCTGTGCTCATCATCAAACGCGCTGATCCATCTACCGCCGACTGATGAGGCAAGGCAACGGCGGCAGGAACTCGGCTACTGCAGGGGCAAAAAGATTCGCACGGCAGGGGTGAATGGAATGCTTCGGGATCATTCGCTGCGCTCAGGATGACGGCAAGGACCCGAAATGGCAAGAGACCCGAAATAGCTGGGACCCGCATAGCTAGGACCCGCAAATGGCTAGGACCCCAAATGGCTAGGCCGCAAATGGCAAGGCCGCAAATGGCTAGGACCCGCAAATGGCTAGGCCGCAAATGGCAAGAGTAGAGCCGATGTCGAGAGCAACACAGACGTGGATTCCGGCGGCGGCGATTTACGCGGCCTGGCGTTGCAGTTTAGGGATTGGCGATTGCATTTAGATGGCGGCGGGTACTTCCACTTCATGCTTTTTGAGGCGGGCCTGGTTGGATTGGACTACGGCGAGGGCTGAACCGAAGCCTACATGGACATCGGCTATGGGTTGTGTGTTGGTGCGGACGCAATAGACGAAGGCGCGGGTGGCTGCCGTGGTGGGGTCTTCGGCGGTGGTGACCTGGACCGGTTTGCCGGGGCCGCGGTAGGGCATCTCTCCGGATGGCTGGTAGGAGGCGCTGGTGGTGACGACCTTCTCGTCCTTGGGACGAGCAGGTGCCCTGGCAATGCGGTGGGGCTCGTAGAAGAAGGTTGCGTCTTCAAGAGTGAGGTTGAGCGAGCCCTTGGTTCCGTAGAGCCAGAGCTGGTCGCCCATCTTGGCGTTGTTGGTCATTGACGTGAAGATGAAGCGACGTCCGCCGGAGTAGGAGAGGATGGCCTGAACGTTGTCGTCGGTCTCGCGGCCATCGTGGTAGGTGCAGATGGAGCCTGAGGCGAGGGCCGTGGTGGGAGTGGACCCGAAGACCCAGTTGGCGATGTCCATGTGGTGGGAGCCGAGTTCGGCGAGTAGACCGAGCGACCACTGGTTGTAGAGCCGCCAATTGATCAGACGTTCGAGAGAGGGATCGGGGACGGGACGACGCCAGTTGTTGTTGCGGTTCCAGTAGGCGAGGATGTGGGTGACGTCGCCTATTTCGCCCTGCTGGACACGGGCGACTGCGGCGCGAATCCAGGGCGAGTAGCGATACTGGTGGCCGACCTGGAAGATACGTTTGTGGGCGGTGGTGGCATGGACGATCTTGGCGGCGTCCTCGATGGTGTAGGCCATGGTTTTTTCGCCGTAGACGTGATGGCCGGCTTCGAGCGCGGGCAGGACATGCTGGGCGTGGAGCCCGAGCGGTGTGGCGACGATGACGGCGTCGAGGTCCGTGCGATCGAGCAGCGCGCGAAAGTCGGCGTGAGTCGGGACCTGGTATCCGCAGGCTTCGTTTAGCTGGGCGAAGCGCGGCTGATAGACGTCGGCGGCCGCGACTACCTTGACCCCGGGGACACGAAGGAAGCTGCGAACGAGTTCGTTGCCGCGGCTGCCGGGGCCGATGATTCCCAGCCGGAAGGGTGAATTTTCAGTGGTGCGGGCGATTTGCCGTGTTGTCTCGGCGTCGGCTTTCGATTGCTGGGCGAGCGCGGACTCTGTGACGAGAGTGGATGC
>JAOAPF010000461.1 GCA_025462755.1 Edaphobacter sp. | reverse complement strand
TCATTGCCTCCATTGCGGGCTCTACAGACCTAAGCCATCTGAACTTGCGACATCGAACCATAGTCTTCCGCCACTTTCCTGACATCGGTAGTGACCATTTCTAGGTTCATCCCGTAGCACGTATACTTTGCCCGTGCCCCGCACCGCTCCAATCCGCGTCCTCGTAGCCAAGCCCGGCCTGGACGGCCACGACCGCGGAGCCAAGGTCATCGCCCGAGCCCTCCGCGACGCGGGCATGGAGGTCATCTACACCGGCCTTCGCCAGACCCCGGAGATGATCGTCACCGCCGCCATCCAGGAAGACGTCGACTGCATCGGCCTCTCCATCCTCTCCGGCGCCCACAACGTCATCGTCCCGCGTATCACCGCCCTGCTCCGTGAACAGCACGCTGAGGACATCCTCCTCATCCTCGGCGGCACCATCCCGGACGAAGACGCAGCGGGCTTAAAACAAAGCGGCGTCTCAGCCATCTTCGGGCCAGGAACGCCGCTTGAAACCACCATCAACTACATTCGCGAAAACGTAAAACCTCGCACCCTGCTCAGCACGTAGCAAACTACCAGGGCAGAGGTTTCCCAAGATGGAAGTACCCGCCCGTCGGCCCATCGTCCGGCAGCGTTGCCAACTCCACCGAAGTCTTCCCGCCCTCCTCGATCTCCAACTGTGCGCCCTCGCCGCCCATATCCGTCTTCACCCATCCCGGATGTGCCGAGTTCACCTTGATCTTCGTTCCCTGAAGCTCATGCGCCAGATGAATCGTGAACGAATTCAGCGCAGCCTTCGATGCGTCATAGGCAAATGTCTTCGCGTCATAAACATACGAGCCCTTCGTAGCATGAAGCGTATTCGAACCCAGGATGCTCGACAGATTCACGATCCGCCCAGCAGCACTCTTCCGCAGCAGCGGCAGCAATGCTTGCGTCAACGCAATAACCGCAAAGAAGTTCGTATCGAACGTCTTCTTCAAAACATCGGCAGAGGTCGTACTCGTCTCATTGCCTTTACGGTTATCCAGCATGACGCCGGCGTTGTTCACCAGAATGTCCAGTACGCCAAAATCCTTCTCAATAGCCTTAGCTACAGCCGTATAGTCCGCTGGATCGTTTACATCGAGCTTCACCGCTCGTGCGTCGATGCCATCCTTTTTCAACGCTGCTGCAGCAGCCTCACCCTTGGCGAGGTCCCGTGCACCCATCAACACAGTAATGCCCTGCTTGCCCAACTGGCGCGCCGTCTCCAGTCCAAGTCCTTTATTGGCGCCTGTAATCAAAGCAACCTTCTTCGTTCCAGCACTCATCGACCTTCACCTCGCTGCAAATCTGACTGCTTACCCCTATGTGATGAGCCAAGCTGCAAAACGTTCCGCATATCTCTGTGGAAGAGATCTTTTTTTCATATCCATCCCCACCACCACATGCGCCGTCTCGCCCTCGCACAACAGAACTCCATCCTCGGCCCGCAGAATCTTATAGCCGAACCGTATCACCGGACCCCGCGCCGCAAGCAAACACGTCTGCACCACCAGCACATCGTCATATCGAGCCGGAGCCCGATACCGTACCTCCACCCGAACCACCGCAATCCCGCATCCATCCTCGCGCTCCATCGACTTATAGTCCAAGCCCAGTTGCCGGATGAACTCTACCCGCCCAACCTCAAACCAGATCAGGTAGTTCGAGTGGTACACCACTCCCATCTGGTCGGTCTCGGCATAACGCACCCGAATACGCGTCTCACTCACATGCCTCTCGGCCACAGCTTCATTCATCCACACAGTCTACCTAAGTGCGGTTCGTGGGCAGTCTTAAGCCGACCACGGATTACACGGATAAACACTGATAGGAACCAAAGACTCAAGAAACAATCCTGTAAAAACCGCAGTCTTTGTCTTCAGCCTTTCATCCGTCTTTCGTCCCGTCTTTCGCATTTCGTCTTTAATCCGTGTCTATCCGCGCAATCCGCGGTCGGTCTTCCACACGGGCTTCCTCTTCTCCAGAAAAGCCGCTACGCCCTCGCGAAAGTCATGCGTGGCTCTCGACTCCGCATTCGCCGCCAGCGCAAACTCAATCGCCGTATCCAGCCACGCCTTATTCTGCGCCGCAAGCAGCCGCTTAGTCGCAGCCATTGACTGCGGACTATTCGCCTTCAAGACTCCCGCCAGCTCCAACACCCGCGCGCCAAGCAGCTCCGGCTGTACGACTTCACTCACCAACCCCAGCCGCTCCGCCTCTTCGCTCGAAAACAACCGCCCCGTAAGCAGGAGATCGCGCCCCCGCTTATCACCAATCTGTAACGTTAAAAACGCCGACACCAGCGCCGGCACAAACCCAATCCGCGCCTCGGTATATCCAAACTTGGCCCCCGGCACAGCCAGCGCAAAGTCGCATATCGTCGCCAGCCCAGTCCCGCCGGCAATTGCCGCTCCATGCACCGCGGCAATGGTAGGCTTCGGCAACTCGTACAGCGTGCGAAACAGCCGCGCAATCCGCTCCGCATCCACCGTATGCTCCATCGCCGACTTGTCGTTCATCTCCTGCAACGAACTCAAATCCAGCCCGGCACAAAACGCCTCGCCTGCCCCGGCAAACACCACCACGCGGCAATCACCTGCCGCGGCCTCCTGCATCGCCCGAATCAACTCATTCTGCATCTCCGGAGTCATCGCATTGCGCCGCTCCGGACGATTCAGCGTAATCATCCGAACCCCATCCTCTTCCGTAACCAGAATCGTCACATAGCCCAAATCAAGCCTCCGCACGAGCCGCTAATCCAAACATTAAGCGCGAATCACTGAACTCTATCGCCGTACTTCCGCGCAATCTCCGCAGTTGCAGCCACCAAACCAGCTAGCGGACGCAGCGGCGGCAGCTCCGCGCCCAGCTCCTTCAACTCAGCCCGCAGAACCTCCGTTGGCACATTCCCCACCAACGCATCTTGCGCAAACGGACACCCACCCAGCCCGCCAATCGCCGAATCGAATCGCCTGCACCCGGCTTCATACGCCGCACGAATCTTCGCCGCCGCATCCCCCGGCCGCGCATGCAGATGAACACCAATCTCCAACTCATCATGCACCGCCATCACATCAGCGACCGCATCCGCCACCTGCTTGGGCGTAGCCAATCCCACCGTATCGGCCAGCGAGATCTGCGTCACACCGCTATCGGCCAGCAGATCGCACGCAGCCACTACCTCATCGATATCCCAGGGCTCATCATAAGGATTCCCAAACGCCATCGAGATATACGCCACTACATCCAGCCCAGCCTTATACGCCAGCGTTCCAATCTTCTCCAGTTCCTCTAGCGACTCCTCAGGAGTCTGCCCCTGATTCTTCTGCAAAAACGTAGGCGACACCGAATAAGGAAACCCTAGCGTCTGCACGCTCCCAGTCTTTATCGCCCGCTCGGCCCCCTTGGCATTCACCACAATCCCGATAATCTCGACATCATCCGGAGGATCCAGATACTCCAGCACCAACTCCGAGTCCGCCATCTGCGGCACCGCCGACCGCGAAACAAAGCTCACCGCATCAATATGCTTGAACCCAGCCGCAATCAAAACCCGCAGATAGTCCGCCTTAATCTCCGCCGGCATATTCTTCGGCAACCCCTGCCACGCATCCCGCGGACATTCAATAATCTTCAACAATCACAACCTCCCGACTTTTCTCATCCGGTTCCACTCGATAAAATCCCCCACAGCCTTGAGCGCAAAGACGACGAACAAAAGCAAATCGACCAGACATAGTAGCTGCAATGCGAGAGGCTGCCGTGGGAGCCACTGCTCGCATGGAACCTCAATTTGCTGAGCACCGGAATCGACTGTCTGCGATGATGGCAACCATCTTTCCCCTGCTAAGTAGCGTGCGCAGTCATCCCAATGTTCGACGTTCCATAGGTACATGCCGGTAGTCAGTAGAAGAACCGCAAGAAGCAAGATTAACGTCATTCGCGAGATCACGTCTGCAAAACCCCCGGATTAAACCTAGCCACATCCGGATTCAAGCTAGCCGCCTCCAGCGCAGTCATCAGCACCTCCCGCGTCTTCACCGGATCAATAATCGCATCAATCCAAAGCCGCGCCGCCCCATACCTCGGATCAGCCTGCGCATCATACGACGACTTGATCTCGTCATACAGTGCCTTCTTCTCCGCATCCGAGAGCACCTTGCCGCCACGCTCCATCTGCTTCGCCCTCACCTCAGCCAGAGTATTTGCCGCCGAAGCGCCACTCATCACCGCATACCTCGCCGTAGGCCACGCAAACAAAAACCGTGGGTCGTATGCCTTCCCGCACATCGCATAGTGCCCCGCGCCAAAACTCCCACCAACAATCACCGTAATCTTAGGCACCACACTCGTGCTCACAGCCGAAACCATCTTCGCCCCGGCACGAATAATCCCACTCCACTCCGCATCCTTTCCCACCATGAACCCATTCACATCATGCAGGAAAATCAGCGGAATCAAACTCTGGTTGCAATCCATAATGAACCGCGCCGCCTTCTGCGCACTCTCAGTATATATCACCCCGCCAAACTCCGTCCGCTTGCTGCCATCGAGCGCGGTCTGCGACTGATGCACCTTCTGGTTCGCCACAATCCCCACGGCTCGCCCGCCAATCCGCGCATACCCACACAACACCGTCCGCCCAAAGTCCGCCTTGTACTCATCAAACTCGCTGCGATCGACAATCCGAGCAATCACCTCGCGCATGTCATACACATTGCTTGCAGCCTTAGCCGGATCGGGATCAATCAATCCATACAAATCCTCCGCCGCATACTTCGGAGCATCCTTCGCAGAGTCATAAGCCACAACACTGAACGGAGCCTTCGCCGGCACGCCAATCTTCCCCACCAGAGAACGTAACCGTGCAATGCACAAATGGTCATTCGGCTCCTTGAAGTCCACGGTCCCCGAGATCTCCGAGTGCATCGCAGCCCCACCCAACTCCTCCGCCCCGGTCTTCTGCCCAATCGCCGCCTGCACCAGCGAAGGCCCCGCCAGAAACAACCCCGACCCCTCCGTCATCAAAACCGTATCCGTCATGACGGGCAAATAAGCCCCACCCGCAACACACATCCCCATAATCGCCGTAATCTGCGGCACTCCCAGC
>JAOAPF010000450.1 GCA_025462755.1 Edaphobacter sp. | reverse complement strand
CGGTATCGACGACAGCACCAAATTCCTTGTCCTGAATGAGGGCCACGTGGTCTTCGACGGCAACACCCATGAGCTCGTCCACACCACCGACCCTTGGCTCAAGGAATACCTCTCCTGATCACGGTTGCAGGTTCGAAGACTTAAGCCGCGCATAAAAATCGTCCCTGGCGGAGAAATCTGCTTCGACCTCCAACTCCAGACGTGGCACCGCACTTGACAAACATCCCCCTGAAGCCCCCACCAGTCGCCAGTTCGCCAAACCACCATTCGCCAGTTACCAAACGAAGTCCAGACCTAAAGTCTCTGCTTCGAAGACTTTGCACACTTTTGACGGGGGTGGGGGGGCCCACCGCCCCAAAGATGCAATACTCAAATCTAATGCGCACTGAGTGCAGCGAAGGACCCTCGCATTTCGTTCGGAGCGCCCACTCCGTCTGAAGAACGCTTTATCGCTTCCCTTGCTTCCACTCCTCATACGAGATGCGAGGCATCGTCAAAAACGAATCCCGCGTCTTCACATAGGACCCCAGACCATTCATCCGGCCAACCGCGTGCAACTCCTCAGCCCGCACGTACGGTCCAGCAGGGTCGATAAATCGGTCTTCGATGTAGATCGAAACCACCCTGCCCAGAATGATCCGCGACCTGCCAATCTCCATCGTGGTGAACTCCCGGCATTCGAGTGCTGCGTGAGCCTCCGCAATTCGCGGCACCTTCACCACATGCGACGGCGCAGTTGACAACTCTGCCATCTCCAGTTCATTCACCTCAGCCGGAAAGTCCGTAGCGCAGACGTTCATCCTCTGCATCAGATCTTCCGTAACAACATTCACGACGAATTCACCCGTCCGCCGGATGTTCCTCGCCGTATCCTTCGGCACAAATCCTGCATTAGGCCGGTTCGTAACGCCCATGCCGATGATCGGCGGGTCAGTACACAGGTAGTTATACGAACTGAAAGGCGCAGCATTCAGCCTGCCGTCCTCGTCCATGCTCGTCACTAGAGCAATCGGCCGTGGCGCAACCAGCCCGATGAGCAGGTTATAACTCTCCCGCCCCCCGGGCTTTTCCATGTCAAAAATCATCGATGTTTTCCTCTGGTCTTCAGCACTATCGTAATCGCCTGTAACCTGTCGTGGCCACGCACTAGCCGCTTAAGCTGATTCATCTTCGAACTGCAACCCGCACAATATCCCACGCCTTACTATTGTGAATCGATGACAGCAAGGTGAGCCTAACGAGATGATTCTGCAGCCAGAATGCTGGGCCTGCTCAAACCTACCGCTTAGCAGGCACCGGCTCGGAGGGTGCACCCGAAGAACCTGAACTACTAGGCAGCGTATAAATCACTTCGCCTGGGCGCGTGTAATGCAGCTCTTGACGGGCCTGATGTTCAATCGCGTTCGGATCGTTCTGCAACCGGTCAACATGCCCCTTCAACAGGTCATTCTCCCGTTGTAGGCTATGCAACTGGCGTTCCAGTGTCTGCGCATCCTGCCGCTTCTGCTGATACACCGTAAGCCCATTTTGCCCACAGATGACGTGATACCCCATCGCCAGAGCGAGCAATGCAGCAGCACCCGTTGCCACCTTTCGCCAACCCAACTGAACTCGTTCATACAGACGCACGACGGCACCCGGCTGCTTTGTTGCCGTGCGCGCATTGCTCGAACGAGTCATATTAGCCCTAAGTACAAACTCCGGGTCACTTACCGTCAAGTGGAAAACCCTTTTCGTGCCGAAGCGTACCTAGTTCATACCGCCTTCGGCGAGGAACTCCATCACCAATCAGATGCGTCGACCTGCCTGCAATATCTAGCCAATCTACATCGCTGATCGAATAAGATGCACGAACCCTATGCACTTGTTATCCTTCTTATTGAAGTATGTACATCCTCCTCGCCATCTCGATACTGTGCTTCTTTGCTCTCCTGCTCGCGACCGCCGCCGTCACCCGGCATGTTCGCACCCGCCGGGTACCCGGAGGATCGCAACCCCACTTCGCCCAACATCTCTTCGCAGCCGCCAAAGATCAGGACTCGCTTACACCGCACGTTCGCCAGCAACAAAGCGTAAAGAACTTCGTTTCGACAACGTCATCGAACAACGCGCTCCAGCCAACCCTGACCAACACGCGCAATCAATCAATCTCATCAAAGCGCCTCTAGCCCGAAAGGATTTGCTCGATGCAATCCGCTATTCCCTCGCAACTCGGCCTCAACCACCGTTCCGGATCGCTTCAGGAATCCCTCGCCGGCAAGACCCTTCTCGTCATCGGCGCGACCGCATTCATTGCCGCCTGCGCCCACATCTCCTTCCCGCTGCCCTTCACCCCAGTCCCCCTCACCCTCCAGAACTTCGCCGTCATTCTGGTGGGCATGGCGCTCGGCCCTATCGCCGGCTTCTCCGCGATGGTTCTCTACCTGGCCGAAGGCGCTCTCGGGCTTCCCGTCTTCACTCCGAGTGGCGGGCCCGCCGGCGTGGCTCATCTGCTCGGTCCTAACGGCGGTTTTCTGTTCTCCTACCCACTGGCCGCAGCAATCGCCGGTTGGATGGTACGCGCTTTGCAGCCCATAACCACGCGCTTCAGAAGCGCTCTCGCCGCCGCTACCGTCGCGACTCTGCCCATTTTCCTGTTGGGCGCGGGCTGGTTGGCCTACTACGCTCACCATAACGTCACCGCGACATGGTCACTCGCCGTCGCTCCCTTTATCCCCGGCGAGATCGTCAAGATCACCTTCGCAGCTGGGATCTTCTGTTCAATCCGGCGCTGGCGGCAGTCCTAATACGCCAGCCCTAGGCTCGCATTCCTCCCCACGCCGAGCTGTCCCACGAACTCAGCGCGCATCTCAACATCTTTTACCTCCAGCAAGGACGAAGCGCATCATGACAGCAGCAAGCACCGCCACCCGAGAGATCAGCATCGCCCACAGCCCCGACTCCGACGACGCCTTCATGTTCTACGGCCTAGCCACCAACAAGGTTCGAGTCCCAGGCTTCAAGTTCACCCACACCCTCACAGACATCGAGACCCTCAACCACCGCGCCATCAACGAAGCGTTCTACGACGTCACCGCCATCTCCTTCCACGCCTACCCGTACCTGCAGGATAACTACACCCTCATGGCCTGCGGCGGCAGCGTCGGCGAGGGCTACGGCCCGATGATCGTCTCCAGCCCCAAGCTCACCCTGCCCCAGGTCAAGAAGACCCGCATCGCCGTCCCCGGCACCCTCACCACCGCCTATCTCACCCTCAAGCTATTTGCACCCGAGATCGAAACCGCGGTCGTTCCCTTCGACAAGATCATCCCCGCCGTGGCGGCGGGCGAGTTTGAAGCAGGCCTCATCATCCATGAAGGCCAGCTCACCTATGCCAACGACGGCCTTACCAAACTCCTCGACCTTGGCCAGTGGTGGCGCGAACAGACCGGGCTTCCCCTTCCCCTTGGCGGTAACGCCATCCGGCGTTCGCTAGGCGCTGAAACACTCTCGAGCACAACCAATGCCCTGCGCGACAGTATCCAGCACGCCCTCGACAACCGTGAAGAAGCCCTAACCTACGCCATGCAATTCGCCCGCGACCTCGATCCCACGCTGGCCAACCGCTTCGTCGGCATGTACGTCAACGAGCGCACGCTTGACTACGGTCCCGACGGCAGAGAGGCCATCCAAAAGCTTCTCGAGATGGGCTTCGACCGCGGCATTATCCCCCATCGCGCCAACGTCGACTTCGTAGGTTAACCCACACCCTTTTACGAAGGATACCCTTAGAGTTATTGGGAACAATTCAGGGAACTGTCATTCTAAATGGAGCAATAGAACCCCCGCATTTCAGTTCGGAGTGCCACAATCGAAGATAGTGACAATGCTAGACCCTCCGCGCGCAGAGGCCTCTTATCCTGCAAGCTGTGGTATCTTTAACTAGTCAAGTGGTCGCAGTCTCGTTTGCATGAACCCTCGCAAAGGCTCTCACCGACCTCCCTTCCAGGAGCAAAACCAAAGGACGCGTAGCTCAGCTGGTAGAGCATTCGACTCTTAATCGACTGGTCGTAGGTTCGATCCCTACCGCGTCCACCATTCACTCTATAATTCTACTGAACTTAGCCATCGAAATCGCTCACGCTAGGGACACTCGAGACGCGCATCTATCGTTGTGTATCAGGGCGGTTATTGCCCACTGTTATTCACACTGAGATAAGTGACTTCGCCGCGACAGCTGAACCAGAGCGAGGTATCACCGCCCATGTTCTTTGGCCACTAACCTGGACGGGTTTTCCCCAAATTGTTTTCGGGGAACCTGTTCAACTTCCGAATTTTTGGTCTCCGCCGAATACCTAGTGGCGGCGCCCACACGTTTGATGGGTTCGAATCCCTGTCTCTCCGCCACCTCTAATCCGTGGGAATCCAACAAAATCCTACAATACCTTCCAAACGTCGCACTCTATGAGGCGTCGTGACGATCTATGTCCAAGTACGTCCTAGTGGCGTCGGGGAAAGCCATGCTTTCCCAGGGGTATGATCTCGTTCGACCGAACTCGCCTCCAGGCAAACGGTCGCTTTTGGCGGGATCGCATTTGGAGGATCACTGTTTCACCTTCAACATGGTTCCGTCTATCCTCTACGCATGGACAAAGACGCTTTGAAAAAACTAAAAAAGGAATATGAGAAAAAGTCCAAAGAGGTCTTGAAGGATATAGACGCTTTGGCCAAATACGAGAGGAACGGGGATATTGATAATGCCGAATTGACGAGAAGGCGCATTAGAAAGGGTGCAGTCGATGCAACGGCTCTCCTGCGTCAAGTCGGAACTCTCTTGCCACCAACCACCAAGATGCGGAGTTCTACACCCTCGAGGTGAGAAGTCTTAGGAGCGTGGGACCGCAGCCTAATACGCTTCGCCTTGTCTTCTGCAGCAGGCTCTGTCATCGTCTGATTGTTTATGTGAAGTGGAAGGATTAATTGGGCTCTCACAATTCAAGGGGTGGAGAAACTTTTTACGGGGCTCTTGACACCATCGCTCTTACCAGTCGCCTGCGCGGATTCGACGGTGTAGTAATAGGTTGTTTTTGGTTTCAGGTCAGGCACGCGCACGCGAAAAATCATATCGGGATGGCCCCGGTTTAGTCGGTTGGGCATTTTCGCTGTCTGGCTAAGTTCTTTGGGATTCGTACCATAATGCACGATTCCGTCGTGCTCGTCGGTGCCCCCAGGGTTGTTGGTTGTCCACCTGATGAAGGCCGAATTGTCGTGAACGTTAGCCTGTTCGAGCTCTGGCCCGTGCGTGATCCGGACTTGCCTGGTGGGAAGAAGAGGAGGAAGTGCCTTAGGACTGTAAGGTCCTCCCTGAGCGGCGATGAAGTTTGAGAAGAGCAGGCTGCCGGCCACAGCCGTAGTCGCCAGTTTCAGATGGAGCTTATTCATTTTGGAGACCTCAAAAAAGTATTACCCCGATTCATGTGGTCACGGAAAGAGCAAAGAAGGCGCATAGAGGGGACACCTGCGCCTTCTTTGCAATTCGCCGTTACCGCTGTTGTTGCGCCATTCGTCTTAACAGGTTGGCAGGAATGATTGTGGAATTACCTTGAGTTGCAGCAGTACCGCCTTGCATGCAAGACCCGGTATAGGTGTTGATATCGGGGAAAGGTACCGTGAAACCGTCGTTGAGTGTTTGCAGGAATGTAACGATCTGATTCTCCTCCGTATCCGACAAGCCGAGATGACCGATCGTCCCGGTCATATTTTGCGTAACCTCAGGCGCAGGCCAGCAGGTTACCTTTTCGACGGTTCCTGCAGGACAGTTTCCTGACTCGACAGGGAACTTGAAATCGTCGCGGGTATTGTAGAAGTGTACGAGTTGCTTCAGACTCTTGATGTAGCCATTATGGAAGAACTCCTTCTGGAAGTAAGGGCCTGGGGCCTCGGTGGTTGGACACTGTGGCGGCGTGAGCGCCACATCGCGGGCCGTAGACACCTGCATTTTGCCGTCTGTAGTTGACGCGAACTGTCTCCAGGCTATGTTCGGGTTGGGAGCGGCGCCGAAGCCGCTTCTAAGGAAAGTTCCTAATCCGAAGTCGGTGTAAGTAAAGCCTGCCGGATTGAGCGTAAATCCGAAGGCATCGGGCGTGTTCTCATAATAAAAGGAGTCCCTGGGGTTCTTGGGAATACCGAGATTGGACGAGCCGAAGCAGGTGAACACAGGGGTTAAATCTGCTACTGCCCCAGTGTCTACGCCGTTCGGAGCGGTTCCGAAGGCTGGTGTAGGTGCGGTTGACCTGCCGTCCAGATGGCATGTGTTGCAATTCCCTTTGCCACGGAACAGGGCGTACCCGGCCGCCTCGTCTGCTGTCAGCGTGTACTTGCCCGCTATGAAGGCGTCGAATTTCGACGTAAACGGGCTGACAGACAAGCTGTGCTCGAATGCGCTAATGGACTGCGCCCAGTGATTGAAGTCGTTATCCGAGAGGGTGCGGTCAGCCGGGGTTAGCTGAACTGGTGTAGCGTTCGTGCCGAACACGGAAGCTCCATTTGGCGTGGCGCAGATTTGCGCAATATCTCCAGGCCAGGCGATGTTGAATGAGCCAGCACCCCATACCAGCTCGAAGAGGGGTCTGTACACAGCCAGTGAAAGCTTGTACGTGATGCAAGCAGTGTCAGGGTTGCCCATTTCGGCAGGATCGACAGGAGGATGCTGTGACTGCTCGGCGTCGGCACTCCTAATCAAATATCCGGTTGCGCGTGAATCCCAGAAATTTCCGCCTACGAAATTGCCCTGTTCCGCGTCGTACGAGAGCGGAGGGAAGTAGCTCGAATACGTGTATCGCTGCGCTGTCCGCTTGCCGGCCCGAAAGTGAACCGATCCGGGATATGCGATCATCGTGAGATTCACCGATGGAATCGGTCCGCTAAAGCCGGCGTATGGCATGTGGCAAGACGCGCAGGCCTCATTGTTGAACGGCGACATAGTTTTGTCGTAGTTCATCATCTTGCCGAGTATTTCTACTGAGGCGGTTCCGTAATTCTGAAGTGTTGGCGGGTTACCTGTCAGAATCGGGAGCGGCGTTGCCTGCCACTGCGCGATAGCTTCAGCTTCGATGAAATCTATTTCGCGCAGAACCCTTGCTATCTCGGTAACAATATCCGCGGGGAGAATGCCGGGGGGGTACGGGTTGTAGATCGTTGTCGGGGGCTGACTTTGTCCGTGCACGAT
>JAOAPF010000446.1 GCA_025462755.1 Edaphobacter sp. | reverse complement strand
CTCGACGTGATCGAGGGTGGCACGGTCACCACTCTCGCGGGCAAGACAGCGATTCCTTTGGCGGTTGCTCGAACGGTCAGCGTAGGACCTCTGACAGAAAGCAAAGTGGAACTGGGGGTGCGGGACCTTGCCGGCCTGCGCGAACTGGACTCGAAGATTCGCGGAGTGCTTGGGCAGAACGCGCTCAGGAATGCCGACTATCTTATCGACAACCGCAAACGGACGATCGAATTCGACTTCGGCGGTTCGCTCGCGGCTGTGCTCGACGGCGAGCGGGTGAACACAACCCGCCTTGAGACGCCAGACAACCCGGCCTACTGGAACACAAAAGTGCCGGTGAAACTAGCGGAATCGAATCCTCACGATCTAAGCCTCATTCTTGATTCCGGCAGCGCCTCGCTCGTGCTGTTTTCCGATTCACTCGATCTGACTCGCCTGTCCAGGCGTGCGAGTTTACCGATGTCGATGAAAGATGACACTGGAATCCGGAAGTCCGTCTCTGAATATCCTGCGCAGCTCAATGTGGGAGGCATCTCTCTGAATGCAGAAGCTCGCGTCATGACGATCGGTTCTAAGGGCTTGCCGGCAGACGGTCTTCTCCCCACAGCCGGATTTGACAGCGTCTATATCAGCAACAGCGGCAGCTTTGTCATCTTCCAGCCGAAGCGGAAGCGCAACCAGATATGCGATATGTCAATCGCAGCCGTCCACCGAAAGGCGGCGAAGGTTCCCCAATGTCAGCATGATGTGCCCGAAGCAGACGGAATTGAATTGTCTTCGCCATCACTCCAGATACAGCCAAGTATGTGACCAGCACCTTTCCGGCCATCTGCGCGTTGAGCCTCAGCTCGCGCAAGTGGACACTGAACATACAGTCTTCTACTTCGCCAGCTCCGCCTTCACAATTTCGCTAACCAGCTTCCCATCCGCCCTTAATCCATCCGAAAGAATTCTCTGCTGCACCACCTTCATCACGGCCCCCATATCCTTGGGCCCCGGTCTCTTCCCATCCACGGTCAACGTATCGATCGCCCCCGCGACAACTTCGCGAATCACATCTTCCCCCGCAGCCTTCGGCAGATAGCCTTCGATCATCGCGATCTCCGCCTGCTCCTTCGCTGCCAGTTCCGGCCGCCCGCCCTTAGTAAACGACTCCACCGACTCCTTCCGCTGTTTGATCAACGTCGTCAAAATCTGCGACTCCTCCGCATCCGTCAGTTTCTCGCGCTTATCGATCTCCTTGTTCTTCAGAGCCGACTTCACCATCCGCAGCGTCGTCAGCTTATGTTCCTCCCTGGCCTTCATCGCCACCACAATATCCGCCTGCACCTTCTCGCCAATCGTCATCATCATCCTCTCCATCGAACCAATCCCCAATTATAAGTACCGCGCGGCAGTAGCCTCACCAATGCGCACAATCACCGCCGAGCAACGCGAGGCCCCATGCCGCCCACATCACCAAGACCGGTACACCCGCCACGAAGTGGCCGCCCCGCGCGTAGCGGGCCCGTCCGGCAGGACACAGCTAAAATAAAACCATGATCCGTAAAACTCGCCTCTTCACACCTGGCCCGACGCCTCTCCTTCCCGCCGCGCAGTTCGCCATGGCTGCCGCCGACATCCACCATCGCACCCCCGAGTTCCGCGCCCTCTACACCCGCGTCCTGGCGCAACTGAAAGAATTCGTCGGCACGAAAAACGACGTCATCATCCTCTCCAGCGGCGGCACCGGCGCCATGGAAGCCTCCGTCTCCAACCTGACGTCGCCCGGAGATCGCGTCCTCGTCCTCACCGCCGGCAAGTTCGGCGAGCGCTGGGCCTCCCTCGTCAAATCCTTCGGCTGCCACGCCGATGTCGTCGAAAAACCCTACGGCCAGACCTTCACCCTTGACGAAATTAAGGCCGCGCTCAAGCTCGAAACCCGCGCCGTCTTCGTCCAGGCCACCGAGTCCTCCACCGGCGTCCGCCACGACATCGAAGGCATCGCCAAGCTCCTCAAGCAGGAAAACTCCGAAGCCCTCCTCATGGTCGACGGCATCACCGGCCTCGGCACCACCCACCTCGACATGGACGGCTGGGGCATCGACGTCCTCATCGGCGGCTCACAGAAGGCCGTCATGATTCCTCCCGGCCTCAGCTACCTCGCCGTCAGCGACCGCGCGTGGGACCGCATGGAGTCCACCTACAACCCGCGCTACTACTTCGACCTCCGCAAGGAGCGCAAAAACGCCGCCAAGGGCGAATCCGCTTACACCCCCGCGGTCGCACTCATCGCCGCACTCGGCGCAGCCCTCAACTACATCGCAGGACAAGCCGCAACACCAGAAAATCCCGCAGGCAACCTCGCCGAAGGCCGAATAAAACTAGTCGACAACGCCGAAACCTGCGCCGCCATGACCCGCGCCGCGGCCGTCGCACTAGGCTTCAAACTCTTCGCCCCGAAAGGCGCCGAAGCAGCAGCCGCAACCGCCATCCTCGCCCCCGAAGGCACCGACTCCGGCACCCTCGTCAAGGGCCTCAAATCGCAATTTGCCGCCATCGTCACTGACGGCCAGGGCGAGATGAAGGGCCAGCTCTTCCGCATCGCCCACCTCGGCTACTTCGACTACATGGATACCATCGCCATCATCGCCGCCCTCGAACAGGTCATCGCCAAAACCAAACTCCCCCTCCCCAACTTTGAATTCGGCAAAGGCTTAATCGCCGCCCAAAAGTTCTTCGCCGAACACGCCAAATAGCAGCGACCAGTCGGGTGGCCCATCCTTTACGGTCTCACCGTAAAGGGTGGGTTATTCGCGAAGCGAACCGCAATCCTCGCCCAGCCGCGAATTACTTTTAATCGGCTCCCTCCAAATCACATTGCAACTCTGAATCATCTCCTGAGCAGCTTCCCTGATACTCTGGTCGCCCAGATGAAGCGCCCGCCCCAGGTAGTCATTCTATTTCTCCGATCAGCTACTCTCCTATTCCTCTGCGCAACATCCGCGCTCTCGCAAATCCGCCAGCTCAATCCCGTCTTCTTCCAAAGCGACCAGCCCGCCTATCCCGGCCTCCGGTTTGAAACGCCGCAGCCACTCCCGAAGACCCCGAATAACTCAGGCCAACCGACCTTCTTCCGGCCAGAAGAGACTCCTCAGCGCTTCAATGGAACCCTCTATAGCTTCGTTACTCTGGATGCGAATCTGGACACATACCCTCATTCTCGAACCGACTTCGATGATCTCCTAAAATCGTTTGTGATCGATTCCAAATAGAGCAATACGCCCCGGGAAAAGACAGACAGGCCCTCCGATATGGCAACGAACGCCGCATACAGCAGACGACAATTCCTAACCAGCGCCGCCAGCGCTGCACTCTCAGGCGCGCTCCCGTTGCCGGCACACAGCGCGATGGCGTTTGCGGCGGCCGCGCCCGCTCTGCGCGGACGATTCATCACCCATGTCTCCGTCGTCCGCGTCAACCAGATCGAAGTCACGCCGACTCGCTCAATCGGCGAAGACGAAGCCCCCGACAACAGCCCCGCCCACATTCGTTCGCGAAGAGAAGCCTTCGCCCGAGGCTGCCCCAACGGCCGGATGACCTGGGCGATAAGCTGGCTCGCCCTGAACGACAACCGGCAGGAGTACAAAGACGCGCGCCGGCTCCTCGCGTCGTACCACGACCGATACGGCGACGAGATCACGTTCATTCCCGGCGGCTACTTCGCGCCCATGTATGACACCCGATCAAACAACCGTCAGACGATCCATAAGGCTCTCGGCATGATCTCCGCCATGGTGGGCGGAGGATACCGCCCGCAGTGCCTCGTGGCGGGTTTTATGGATGCGGAGAACCAGAGATACCTCGCGACCGAAGAAGGCATTCACGTTTGCCAGGGTCAGATTTGGAGCCAGCACGGCATCGACAATGGCGACGGCGACGGGGGCATCTGCTATCCCTACTACCCAAGCCGCGAGCACTATCTGAAGCCCGCGCAGGGGGCAGCCGATTTCATCGACTGCGTATGTCTCGATGGCTGGACCTGCGACTTCCTGACCGCGCGGCGAGAAGGCTTCGAGGGGAAGTTCAACAGCCGCCTCGGCGTGGGCCCAATCGAGACAGTAGGAAATCTAGGCACGGCAGCGGGCCGCAGGGAGATGCTCGATACAACCGCCGTGCACTTTGACACCGGCCACGCTCTCAATGGATTTGGCTGGGTCACAGGCATCTGGGAGGTGTCGATTGGCCATGATGAGGATCTGACCTACTGGCTGCAGGCCGTAAAGGACAGGTGGCCCGACACGAGCGTGTTAACGGAGGGTGAGTTTGGCCTGAAATGGCGCGAGCACATGCCCAGCAATGCATCGCTGAACTATCGCTTCGATGAGCGAGGAACCGGCGCGCCGGGGTCGGAAAAAGAGTTGGAGATCAAGTGGTACATGAATCGCGAGTTTCGTCTCGCGCTGCTGCGGAACTCGGTAAAGAACGACACCCCGATGGTCATCGATTTCACGCGCTACGATCTGCCCGCGCAAGAGCCACACACCCTGCAGCGCGAGTGGAGTTTGATGAATGTACTGAATCAGAAAGGCACCCGGCCGCAAGACAAACCCCTCCGGCTGGCACAGTTGTCACCTGATGACCAACGACGAATATTGGCACGGTATCCTGAGTTGAAGAAGCTGGAATAACTTCACTCGCGCCGAAGGTACCGTAGTTGCAGCGTAACTTCAGCCGCAGAGAGAATCTCCCCGCGCCACATCTAACTTTCAGCACCTGCAAGTCCGCAGGGTCTCGGTCCTTGATACTCTAGTGCAGCTCAAAATGCGCCGCTCCTCCAATGTCGCCGCCCCCCTCCTGGCCGCAGCCGCCCTCGCCATCACCACCGGCTGCCGCAAACCCGAGATGCAACGCTGCGTAGACGAGAACAACAAAGTCGTCGACGACAGCTTCTGCGCCAACCAGCCCCCCGGCCAGACCCAGCAGCGCCCGGACGGCCACGGCGGTTTCATCCCACTCTTCATCCCCTACCACTACTACTACGGAGGCTGGGGAGGCTACGGCCTAGGCAGCGCCGTAGGCGGTGGCAGCAACTACCCCGACCCATCCCGCAGCTACGTCAACCGCTCCGGCGCCACCACCCGCGGAGGCTTCGGCCGCTCCTTCTCCACCGGCGGCAGTGGAAGCGGCGAATGACAGGAGCAGAGAATAAATGCAGCGCATCCCCCTAAACCCTCGCGAAAACTGGCAGCAAAAGGTCGAGTCCCTCGGCCTCACCTTCCACACCCTCGAAAACGGCACGCCCTACTGGGACGAGTCCGCCGCCTACCAGTTCACTGCCGCCGAGATCGACACCCTCGAGTCCGCCGGCAACCAACTGCAGGAGATGTGCCTCGCCGCGGCCCAGCACATCATCGACGAAAAGCGCTACGCCGAACTCGACATCCCCGCCTCTGCCATAGAAGCCATCGAGTGGGCCTGGAACAGCGAACCCCCCGCCGTCTACGGCCGCTTCGACGTCGCATGGGCAGGCGCGCAATCCGGCAGCGCCCCCAAGCTCCTCGAGTACAACGCCGACACCCCGACGTCTCTTCTCGAAGCCGCCGTAGTCCAATGGCACTGGCTGAAAGACATGCCCGCAAGCCTTGTCTCCTACAAGCCCGACCAGTTCAACTCCATCCACGAAAAGCTCATCGCCAAGTGGAAGGACGTCGACCCCTACCTCTCCAAGCCCATCTACTTCGCCGCGCTGGACAACCCCGACAATCCAGAAGACCAGCTCACCGTCACCTACCTCCGCGACACTGCGCAACAGGCCGGCCTCGAGACCCGCCAGCTCTCCATGCACGAGATCGGCTGGAACGACGCCCATCAATCCTTCATGGACCTCGACGACCACCCCATCTTCTCCATCTTCAAGCTCTACCCCTGGGAGGCCATGCTCCAGGAGGAGTTCGCCCCGCACGCCCTCGACACCTACACCGCCGTCCGCTGGATCGAGCCCATCTGGAAGATGCTCCTCTCCAACAAGGGCATCCTCCCCATCCTCTGGCAGCTCTACCCCAACCACGAGCTCTTACTGGAATCACACTTCGACGGCCCCGGAAGCATGCGCAACTACGTCCGCAAGCCCCTGATGTCCCGCGAAGGCGCAAACATCACGCTCGTCCGCGACAACGCCACGGTAGTCTCCACCCCCGGTCCTTACAACGGCAAGCAGATCTACCAGGCCCTGGCACCACCGGCCATCTTCGACAACCGCCACACCGTCCTCGGCCTCTGGATGATCGACCAGGACTGCAGCGGCATGGGCGTCCGCGAATCTTTCAGCCCCATCACCGGCAACCTAAGCTCCTTCGTCCCCCACTTCTTCAAGTAGAAGATCGCGCCGACCAACGGGAGGCCCACCTCACTTCATAAGCAACGACAAGGTATACAAGTCACGAAGTGACCGCCCCACGCGTAGTGGGCCCGTCCGGCAGGACATCTCTTCTAAACCGCCTTACGCTGAAACGTAGTCTTCTTCGTACCGGCAAACGAATCCTTCGCCTTGAACGACTGCATCGACGCTCCCGGAGCAGGCTTCGCGCCACTCTTTACCTGTGCCGCCTTTTCGCGCAGCGCCTGAAGCTTCGCCGCCTTCCGGCTAAGTCCGCCAATCTTGATCGTGCCTGCCTTCGGGATGAAATCCTCACTCATACAAAAGTCCTCTCAAGCTCCGTGGAGCCTCGTCCTCCAGATTACAGTCGCCAAGCCCATCAATGGTAGTTTAAGCTCTCTCGTATCCACTTCTTCACCTGAGCAGCCTGGCCCGATCGCACGTCAGATCAGACGCCAGCGCCCCAGCCCGACTCAACGCCCCTCCTCCTGGCGCCGCTGTACGTGACGCGCGCAGATACCGTGCAGGACTCCGACCCCTCCCACCTCACGCCCGCGCAGCTCGCCGAAGAGATCATCCTCACGCAAAACGTGCTCATGCAGATTCATCGCCTGACTGGGCATTCGCCGGGTGCCGGGTGCCCCATTCATGCAGTCTCATCGCATGAGTGGGCATTCGCGCCAGCGAACCGTCTTCGCCCCTCACCCGCGATAATTCTTCGCAGCCCAGCCATGCCCCAGCCAGACCCGTCCCGCTGCCACCAGCGAATACACCCCAAAGCGCCGAGGCCTCCGAGAAGAATCGTTCCGCGCCGGGCCGCATTCACCCACAACAAATACGTAGCCAGGGATGCAATGGGGCTGCTAGCCTCAACCATGCGCAAAGCGTTGCTCCTATTCTTCTGCCCTGCTAGCTTTCTGCTTGCCCAAAACAGTCAGCACATCGACCCTCCGGGACTGAACAAATCACCGGCATACACGCAGGCCGTCGCGGCCAAGCCCGGAACGATCATCTGGCTCTCAGGCCAGGTTGCCGTAAACTCCAAGGGCGAACTGGTGGGCAAGGGGGACCTGAAGGCGCAAGTGAATCAGGCCTGGGAAAATGTGCGGCTCGCGCTCGCCGGCAGCGGAGCGACCTTTCAGGACGTCGTGAAAGTGACCACCTTCGTCGTGAATTACAAGCCGTCGATGCGCGACGATCTCCGCGCCGTGCGACTGAAGTTCATGGGCGACGCCAAACCTCCCGCCGCAACTCTCGTGGGAGTTCAGTCGCTGGCATCCGACGATTGGTTGGTCGAGATCGAAGTCACCGCGGTAATCCGCTAACCGGCACAATTGTTCCGAATAGCCCCTGATCCGGGAGCAATGCGCCAGCGCTCAGGTGGAACGTTCCACACGCTGCCTGCCTGGGCGACAACCCGGAAAGTAGCCGGATCGTATCACTTGTAGTGTTTGTCGATCCACTCCGGGTAGCGATACTTCAACATGTGGGTTAGCCACATTCCCTGAGCGGTGGAGTGGGCCACCGACTGATCATCGGAGAATGTGTAGGTGGACGGGTGCGGCCCCCAGCCATACCAGTTGTAATACCACCCTCCGTCGCTCTGCTGCGCGGTCAAAGCCCGCTCAACCCAGCGGGGTTTCACCAGATCGGGCCGTCCCGCTGCCAGCAGAAACGCGATGCGTTGCAGGTAAAGATCGGTTACACGGAAATCGAAGGCAGCTTCTGCGGCGATGCGGTTTTCCACCCGATCCATAATGCGGTCTAACTCGGGGGTGTTCCCGTTGAACTTGCGGTAGAGGTAGAGCGCTAACAACTGATGTGTGGCCCTTCCCGTCCGGAACTTGTCGGGAGAGAACATGTCTGCCAGCTCTACGGCTGACAAGGGCTCATCCGAAGGCGAGAGGCCATGCAAGATCCAGCGCTGGTACTCCTCGAGCTCTGCCGATTCGCCGCCGCTAACCGGGTGGACGACGAGAGTCGGGTCTACCATCTTCGCCCACATTGGCGGATTCTCACGCGGCTTCATAGATCTCGCAAGTTGCTGCAGGCGAGGATCGCTTGACATCGCGGCGCAGTCCGTCACCATGTGGGACAGCGCGCTGTTGGAACGAAGTTCCACGCCCTCGTGCGTCGCCGTTACATCGCCAGAGTTGCCGATCGAAATGAACTGGTCCGTGGCCCAGTTGGTGCTGGCCGCCCGCGAGCGGTCCAGGCTCTTCACAAAGTCGGCGCGCGAGAGCCGTAGAAACGAAAAATTGTTATTGAGAACAAAAAGCACGATCGCAAGCACCGGAAAGGCCATGACTACTAGCGAAATCCGCAACAAACGGCTAAAGAATCCAGTGCGTGCTGTACGTCTCCCCGTTGCCGTTACCATGAAGATCTCCGGATCGCGTCCAGTTTACACAGGATTCCGAGCCCGCCCGCGGTCTGAGGCGCGGCCAGTTGTTGCGCGGATAAGGGACGCAGCCACGGCAATCAGTGCGAGGGAGCTCCGTTAACAGCCAGGGGAAACGTTCTCGAACGTCACGCGCATAGCGGCGCATAAGAGCGCCAAAGGCGCGTCCGATACCAGCCTGGGGCACAGCCCAGGGAACCGACCGAATCAAATAACCAAGGGCTGAATTAACCAAGGGCTGAAGCCCCGGCCTATTTTCTGGCCAATCTTGCCAAACCTGGCCACCACCCAAATCTTCCGTTACTTGACAAGACCACCGCTCCGGATTGGCTACAATAGACGTTGCGGGACAAAAATCATCACGGCCCATTCGTAACGCCAGCTTCCTCAAGACTTTGCAGTTCGACGCCCAATGTTTATAGGACTTTATAAGTTCCATCACCTCTAAGTCAGAACCTAAGCCTTATATTTGGAATACTTTAGCAGCTTTTCACCCAGGGGAGGGGTCACCCGCCCCGAGCCTCCGAGGTCACCTTTGAAGATCGTTCTAGCCGAAAAAGTCTCGCCCGCCACTCTCGCCGTCTTCCAGCAGGAGCCCGGCTGGAAGATCGTCACACCCGACCAGATCAAAAACGGCCTCGCCGCCGAACTCGCCGACGCGGACGCCCTCGTCGTCCGCTCCGCCGTCCAGGCCGACGCCAAGCTCCTCGAATCCGCCCCCCGACTCCGCGTCATCGGCCGCGCCGGCGTAGGCGTCGACAACCTCGACACCGACGCCGCCACCCATCGCGGCATCGTCGTCATGAACACCCCCGGTGCCAACGCCGTCGCTGTCGCCGAGCTCACCCTCGGCCTCATGATCTCCATGGGCCGCTCCATCCCCCGCGCCAACGCCACCATGCACGCCGGCAAGTGGGATAAAAAATC
>JAOAPF010000430.1 GCA_025462755.1 Edaphobacter sp. | reverse complement strand
TCAGCGCCCAGCGCGCCGAACAGTTTCTCAATACCTTCTACTTTCAGTATGGGCACCGCTCCATCGCCGATCTGGCGCACATTCCTTTCGCGATTGAGCGCCTCAGCCTGCTGGCCGCGATCGAACTAGTGGATGAACAGCGCTGGGACGGTCAAGAGCGTTCGACACGTTACCAGAACTTCCGCTTGTCCGGCTGGTACACTCCTGATCTTGGCGATGAGACGTCAAATTTCACGGCTGTCATAAAATCGCTCTTCACCGCCTACGATCACGTGGGCGCAGGCATGTTGGACGCGCTGAAAGCCGCAATCCCGCAGCCCGAATCCATGAAGCCCGACGCCTACGAACGCACCCTGAAGGCCCGCGCCTTTGATGTGGCTCGCTATCTGCTTCCCCTGGCGACCAACACCTCCCTCGGCCAGATCGTGAACGCCCGGACCCTTGAGACCCAGGTCTCCCGGCTGCTTACCAGTCCCTTTGCCGAGGTGCGCCAGCTTGGCGAAAAACTGCGCATCGCGGCGACTGAGCCGGCGTGGAATGTGCAGCACAGCGCAGCGCAGGTTCTCTGCAACGAGATTGGCTCTGTGGACGAAATCTGCGGCGGTCGCGCGGTCGAAGCTCTGCTGCGTCCCGTAAAGACCGCCCCCACGCTAGTGAAGTACGCCGCCCCAAGCGACTATGTTCTGCAGACCCGCAAGGAACTCACTGCAGCTGCAGCCGAACTGATGGCCGGCCAATCCATCACCCCATCACCGGTTGTCGATCTACTGGACGACACGGAGCCGCTCGAAGTAGAACTGGCAACGTCGCTGCTTTATCCTCACTGCCACTACTCCTACCGGCAGCTGCGCCACCACGTCGCCGCTCTGAGCGCCGGCCGGCTTTCAGAACTAATCGGCCTGGGGACCAAACACCGCGGCCGCCACGACGAGCTTCTGCGGGCCTTTAGTGCAGGCCACAGCCTCCGCTTTGACATTCTCATGGACATCGGCGGTTTCCGCGACATGCACCGCCACCGTCGATGCATTCAGCTCCTGCAGCCCTACACCGACCTTCACGGCTACGAGGAACCAACGTGCCCCGGTCAGCCGACGCTCGCCGAAGCAAATCTGGCCGCTGCGTACACAGAGGCCATAAACACCGCCTACGCCACCTACCGTCAGCTCCGCAGCAGCAGCGTGCCTGAGGCCGCCGAATCCGCCCAGTACTGCCTTCCCCTCGCCACACGTTGCCGGGCCATGTTCAAAATGGACTTCGCCGAGGCGCTCTATATCTCCGAGCTACGATCCGGAGTAGCCGGCCACTTCAGCTATCGCCGCGTGGCCTGGGAGATGTACCAGGCCGTCGCGGTGAAGCACCCATCGCTCGCCAGCTACTTCCGAATCGACGACGTGAACCAGCCTGTAGACCTGCTACGTCGATAGTTGTATTCGCCTTTTATTTGCTTTTCCCGTTTTGGATGCTAGAATCCGCATTGAAGATTAACCCACCATTTTTACCCCCACACAGGAGATGCAACGTGGCAGATGACCGTAGCAAAGCAATAGAGCTGGCTCTTTCCGGGCTGGAAAAGCAGTTTGGCAAGGGTTCGATCATGCGGCTCGGGTCGAAGGACGTTGTACCGATTTCGGTCATTTCCACGGGTTCCATCTCGTTCGACGCAGCGCTGGGCGTGGGTGGAGTTCCCCGGGGGCGCGTCATCGAGATCTTTGGCCCTGAATCCTCGGGTAAGACAACGATTACCTTGCAAATCATTGCAGAGGCGCAGAAGGCTGGCGGACTGGCGGCGTTCGTGGACGCGGAGCATGCACTCGACCCCGCTTACGCCGGAAAACTGGGAGTAGACATCGACAACCTGCTGGTCAGCCAACCCGATTATGGGGAACAGGCGCTCGAGATCGTCGAGGCGCTGGTCCGTTCAAACGCGATTGACGTGCTGGTGGTGGACTCGGTGGCCGCGCTGGTGCCGAAGGCCGAACTGGACGGCGAGATGGGCGATTCGCACATGGGGCTGCAAGCCCGTCTCATGTCGCAGGCGCTGCGCAAACTCACGGGAACGGTTTCGAAGTCGCGGACCTGCCTCATCTTCATCAACCAGATCCGCGAGAAGATTGGCGTAATGTTTGGCAATCCCGAGACGACCACCGGCGGCAAGGCGCTGAAGTTTTACTCCTCCGTCCGTATCGATATCCGCCGGATCGGCGCTGTGAAGGACGGAGACTCTGTAGTGGGTTCACGCACCAAGGTCAAGATCGTCAAAAACAAGGTGGCGGCCCCGTTCCGCGACGCCGAGTTCGACATTCTCTACGGCGAGGGAATCTCGCGCGAGGGCGATGTTCTCGATCTCGCAGTGCTGCACAACATCGTGGACAAGAGCGGCGCCTGGTACAGCTACCAGGGCGAACGCATCGGCCAGGGTCGCGAGAACGTCCGCGCCTTCCTGAAAGAGAACAAAGACGTCTTTGCCCGTGTCGATGCGGAGTTGCGGAAGAAGCTGGGCATCGCCGGCGTAGCGTCTGCCGATGTTCCGCCGGTTCCGGCCGATGGTCCAGTTCAAGCGAAGGAAGCCGTGCGAGGCAAAAAGTAGATCGAGCGTAGCTAGTAAATTCTTCAGAAGAGCGCCGACAGTTTGCTGTCGGCGCTTTTTCATTTTTTGGGAGCCGCTTTAAATGAAAGTTGAGCTCACTAAAATGAAAGTTGTTTTGTGGTGTCAGCGATTGAATGGCCAGGATCGAAATTGCCGCCCCGTTTTCAGGGAACTATCAATTGTCGAATGGCGCTGCGGGTGCTTGGCACAATTTCATCTGCTTGAAGTTATCGCGGATGATAACAACAGTACAGAGGGCGATTGCAATGACCAAGTAAAGATACAGGGAGGTGTCCGCCAGCTTTGGAAGTCGCTTTCTTACGGCAAACTCCCAGGGGTATTGGAGTACTGTAACGCCGACGCCGAGGAGAAGACCCAGCATTGCACGAGGGGAGTATCCCTTGAGATGAAAAGATGCCGTCCTAGCAAGGTAAGAAGCGCCACTCCTCCGCCGACTATGAGGGTGAATAAAACGCTCTCGACACATAATCCTACGAACGCTTCATTCCAGTGGCCGATCTTGTCCTGATCCACGTCGTGGAGCATATAGACGGAGATGGCGGCGCCAATTAGGGCTGTGCCAAAGATTCCCAGCATGAAAAAAAGAGTTGTCCGTCGCATGTCGTGTGTCAGAGGAGTATATCGAACTCCGTCAAGCTTTCGCCCGGTCCCGAAAGTCATATTTTCGGCAACTTCGGCGGGGAAGTTCCTCAAACCTCCTTTGGGAAGTCCATACGGCGCTATCCAGAGCTTTCCGAAAGTTTCGCCCTAAGCGCTAATGTGCGCCGAAACTTTCATCGTTCTAGACATTTACTTTCACTGCTCCCCATCGCAAGTTATTGAATTCAACCAAGCGAAACTTTCACTTTAAAGCGTCAACGCACACATTTTCAGTTGCGAATCAAGGGCTGTCCGAGTGAAATGACGATCCGGCCTGCGGTTGCATTGAGAACCTCGATAAAGGCAACCAGGATGGCATCGATCCCGGTCAACAGGCCGAAGTATCCGCCGATCTTGCCGCAGCTCCAACTGCCGATCAGATAGCCGAAGTCTCCTCCCGCAAGAAAGAAGAACGTGATCCAGAGCAGAAGAAAGATGCTCCACACCCCTCTGCTCAGCCGGAAGCTCACGATCCACAGCAGGAAAGTAAACACGCCCCACATCAGCAGAGTCACGGCCACGGCCGAGGCGGGCGGAGTCTGCAGCCAGCCGGCCCCGACCGTCCATTTCATGAAGGCAAACCACCACCAGAAGAGGCCGTATGAAGTGAAGGCGACCATGCCGAAGGTATTGCCGGTCTTGAACTCCAATACGCCCGCGATAAGCTGGGCGACCCCGCCATACGCAAAGGCCAGGGGAACGACAGCAGCAACAGCGGCTGGAGCCAGGATGCCGGCATTAACGCAGCTAAGGACCACCGTCGTCAGGCCAAAGCCCGCCAATCCAAGCGGGCCAGGATTAGCGGCTCTAAACGCGGGTGGAGGCAAAGCGATCTCGTTTTCCATCGTGCAGGTTAGCTCCTTTTCTTCTGTATCAGTTGCGCACCCATCTTACTTACCGATCGGTGAAAATCGATACCGGGAAAAAGAACATATTCGCGAAAGGGCATTGCCTGGATTATCCCGGATTTCACGTCAGCCGGGACCGTGGCCAGAAGCGACTGATTCTATTGCCGTTGCCGTTGCTCTGATTTATTTTTCGCGTTTTCCGCCCAAAAAACGCATGTCAAGTCCCAAAACCATCTAAATACCACAAATAAAACAAGATCGACTTGGCATTTTAGTTACGTTCAACCCGCTATACTTTATATATAGATCGAAAACAAGCAAGCCTCGGCCGGGATTTAAACCCTTTCCGGGGCTAACTTGTTTGTTTGCCCAAATTTAGCCGTAACCCCTTTGTTATGACGTTTTTGCAGACCATCACCACCCGTAAACCATTAAAAATAAAGGATTTATTGCCGGGCAATGGGGGGGGGTACCCCCGGGGACATCGCCACTTTGGATCTGTTCTGGGCTGAGGGACCTGACGCGCATTTATGCGGGACGGGGTTACGTTCCCTCGTTTCCACCGGGTCCTGCCGGACGACCAGGCCCACCAGGTTCTCCGGGTCCGCCCGGCATATCACCGTGCTTCATCCGCATGCGGCGATTGTCGCGCTCCTCTGTCTGAAGCTTGCTCCATTGGTCTGGGGTAAGGACATTGCGGATGCCCAAAAGCATCTTCGCACGTGCCTTTTCTAGCTCCGCGCGTGCCTGGGCCGTGTGGTCGATCTGCGCCAGGATCTTGTTCGTGTCCGGTGGGTTGGCTGCCAGCATCGGCTCCATCAGAAGTTCCTGTTTTTCGACGTTAGCGCGCAGATCGACAAGCTGTAAACGGCTTTGCTGCAGGATATCGTCCATGCGCTTCTGCTGATCCGGCGTAAGGGCCAGCTTCTGGACCAGGTCGGGGTTGTGCCACCATATGCCCGGGGGCCCGATGTGGAAGCCGGGGCGCATGCCCTCTCCCCATCCGCCTCGACCCTGATCCAGCCTTGGCCCGCGCTGGCCCGGGCCCGCGGGAGGCGTTCCTCCGTCGGGCTGCTGAGCGGCGACGAATGCACAAGACAGGAGTGCAAGTAAAACAAGTGAGAGCTGGCGTTTCAGGCACATATTAGTTGGTCCTTTGGTTTGAATTGGGTGTCGTCGAGGCTGCTCCGGCGGTGGGGTCGGCAAGCGGCGCCATCGGCGAAGGTACGTCGGCGGAGAGCTTTTGGTCGATGTCTGCTAACAGTGCTTCGTCGGACTCTGTCGTCTGCAGCGACGATGCAGTCGTCCGAGCCGCGGCAGGAGCTTGGTGTTGCCGGTGCATACTGAGCGGGAACAACGCAGCTCCGAACACCACGGCTGCGGCGGTCCAATAAAGAGGTTGCGAGAGGAAGCTGTGTGGGGGTGCGATCGACGACCGATGCGCGTAGCTTTGTGCAAACTCCTGCCGGGCATAGGAAACCGAGGCGTCGCGAAAGTGAGAGAGCGAATCGCGTAAGCTTCTCAACTCCGCGGAGCAGATCAGGCAGGCCCGAAGATGCTCTTGTACAACATCTGACTCGGTCTGCTGGTAGTTCGACGGCTCGCCTTCCGGCTGGAGTGACACGTCGGCGAGAATGAGGTCGCAGAGTTGCTCGTGACTGAGATGGAGAGTCATAGAGGATCCTTATGAGTGGCGTTATGACGAGCTCGGATGGTAGCGAGAGCGCGGTAAAGATGGGTCTTGACTGTGCTGATTGGCAATCCGGTTACGCTTGCGATCTCAGATAATTCCAACTCCTCGAGGAAGCGAAGAAGAAATACACTCCGCTGCCGATCGGAGAGCTGCGCGACGCTCTCCCAAACCAGCGTCATCTGCTCGCTGGCAATGAGGCGCGACTCCAGTGAGCTGTCGCGATGCGGAACGTGCGAAGCGATGTCGGATACGTCGACTGCGGTCTCGGAGACGCGTTTCCAGAAGCGAAAGCGGTCGGTCCGGGTGTGGTCGCGAATCAGGTTGAGAGCGATCCGCATCAGCCATGTCGAGATCGAACAGTCACCCCGAAAGGTTTCGCGGGCGGCCCAGGCTCGGACAAAGGTGTCCTGGGTCAACGACTGGGCGACATCACGGTCACGGATCGAAATCAGGTGGAAGCGAAAGATCCTCTGCTCGTAGGTCGCGACGATTGAAGCCATGTCGTCGAGCGGCGTGGCTTGCGACTGGTGGGTCACGGAATGGGTATCGGAGGTGATAGCGCGTGAGGCCATGGCTTGAACGTTGATCAATACTCCCGTCGAGCGTTTCTTCGACTGTTTCCTGCTTAGAGAGACGCGAGGGATTGCTCGCAAGACTACAGGAATCCACGGATTTATTTCATCATCAGGCAAAGGGCGGTATGCTTTTGATGCATGCATACCGTCAAAGCGATCTACCCCGGGACCTTCGATCCGCTCACTAACGGGCATCTTGACCTGATTGCGCGAGGAGCGAAGATTGTGGACGAACTAGTGGTCGCGATCCTCCGCAACTCCGAGAAGGGGACTCCGCTATTCACCGTGCCTGAGCGCGAAGAGATGCTCTTCGAGGCGACCCGATGCTTCGGGAACGTCTCTGTAACCACGTTCAACGGCCTCCTGGTGGACTTTGCCCGGGAACAGGGAGCCAAGGCGGTTCTTCGAGGCATTCGAGCCATCAGCGACTATGAGTACGAGTTTCAGATGGCCATGATGAACCGGAAGCTCGACCCTGAGCTCGAAACTCTGTTCATGATGCCCGCCGAGAAGTACACCTATGTCAGTTCGCGGCTTATTAAGGGCGTCTTTCAACTCGGTGGCGACGTCACGGCGCTGGTTCCTCCTCTGGTCGTCGAACGCTTGAAGGCCAAAGTGCCCAACCGTCTTTGAGGAAGTACCCCCCCCTCCCTGCCAAAAAGTGCGCAAAGTCTTATAAACAGATACTTTAGGTCTGGACCTGGTGCGGTACTAGTCTCGGTTTAGGTGAGCGTCGCGCGCGAGGGCGCTGTTTCGACCCTCTTCCTGGGGCGGATTATTTGTCAAGTGGGGAATGCTATCGGGATGCTCCTGGCTTGATAGGCGCAACCAGTTTAGAAGGTTTCACTGGAATGCTGAATCTGCGACACTAGAGATATGACAACAGCAACTGCGACGAAAATATTCGCGGACCGCATCGGCCGCATCGAAGTTTCGGCAACCATGGCGATTACGGCGGCGGCGCTTAAGTTGAAGGCCGAGGGCGTGAATCTCGCGGACTTCGGCGCGGGCGAGCCTCACTTTTCGACTCCTCGACATATCAAGGACGCTGCTATCGAGGCGATCGAGAAGAACTTTACTCGCTATACCAACGTGGCCGGTATCACAGAGGTGCGCAGGGCAGTTGTGGATCGTCATGCCTGCGACTTTGGCTCGAACTACACTCCTGACGAGTGCGTGTTTACCACCGGCGGCAAGCTGGCGCTGTTTAATGCTATCCAGGTACTCGTCGATCATGGTGATGAGGTCATTCTTCCGGTGCCCTACTGGGTGTCTTTCAAGGACATCATCCAGTACGCGGGCGGCAAGGTTGTGCTGGTCGAGGGGAAAGAGGAAGAGAACTTCCGCATCACCGCGAAGATGATTGAGGCGGCGATTACTCCGAAAACGAAGGCGATCATCCTGAATACGCCGTCAAATCCATCGGGCGCTGTTGTAGCTCCGGAGGATCTGGAGGCCATTGTTCGGGTCGCGCATAAGAACGGCATCTTCGTGCTACTCGATGAGTGCTACGTCTACCTGAACTTTACCGGCGAGGTTGTCAGCGGTGGCTCGTTTACCGACTGCAAGGAGCACATTCTGGTGCTTGGATCACTCTCGAAGACCTATGCGATGACGGGTTGGAGAGCAGGCTTTGCACTTGGCCCCAAAGCGGTCATTGCTGCCATGAGCAAGCTGCAGTCGCAGAGCACCTCAAACACCGCGAGCATGGTGCAGCGCGCGTCGATTGCCGCGCTGACCGGGTCGCAGGAGTGCCTGACGGAGTTTCGTGCCGACTATATCAAGCTGCGCGATCAGGTGCTGGCGGGCTTCAAAACCATCCCCGGTCTGACCTGCACTGTTCCGCAGGGCGCCTTCTATGTGTATCCGAATGTGAGTCAGTTCATTGGTAAGGGTGGCATCAAGTCGGCGTCCGATCTGGCGGCAAAGCTGCTGAGTGAAGCGCATGTTGTTGTCGTTCCAGGCGAAGCATTTGGAACCGACGAACATATTCGGTTGTCCTATGCCGTTTCGCACGATGTCGTCGATGAAGGCGTGAAGCGGATGCGGGAGTACTTCGCAACGCTGGGTTAGTTTTGGTGATCTTATGGATGGGCCGCATTTCGGTGCGGTCCTTTCCATGAGACGGGTCTTTAGATGGAGACTTATGCCGATTGAAGGCAGTAAAACGGAGCGGAGGTTCGCTCCAGTGATTCTCGCTGGCGGAAGTGGAACACGGTTCTGGCCTCGAAGCCGGAAGGCGCGGGCGAAGCAGGTGCTGGCTCTCGATGGGGAGCGCACGATGATCCAGCAGACGGTGGATCGGCTGACTCCGCTGGCCAAGCCCACAGATGTCTGGGTTATTACCAACGACCTCCTCGACGATCTGATTGCTGAGCAGCTTCCTGAGGTTCCTGGAGAACACATTCTTAGTGAGCCCGCGGCGAGGAATACTGCTCCGGCGTGCGCGCTCGCTGCCTTTCTGCTGGAGAAGAGTGAACCGGAGACGGTGATCGGGATCTTCCCGTCCGATCATGTGGTGAAGAACCTGCAGCGCTTTGCCGAGGTTATTCGCGCGGGCATTGCGCTTGCTGCGAGCGGAGACAAGATCGTTGTGCTTGGCGTTCCTCCGACGCGAGCGGAGACTGGTTACGGTTACATCGAACTGGGCGCGGAAGCTGAAGCTTCGCAGGGTATTGCAGTGCACCGGGTGAAGCGGTTCACCGAAAAGCCTAACGCCGAGTTGGCAGAGCAGTTTGTCGCGTCCGGCAACTATGTATGGAACGCCGGAATCTTCCTCTGGAGTGCGAGAACGTTGGCGAATGCTATTCGCGAGCATCGGCCGGCTCTGGCGCCTTTGCTGGAGAGAATCGCCGAAGCGCACAGAACGTCAAAGGCGGAGTTCGACCGTGTCTTCGCGGAGGTCTATCCGTTGTGCGAGAACATCAGCATCGACTACGCTGTGCTCGAACCGCGTTCGGCCAAAGGCGAAGCTGGCGCTGAGATCTATTGTCTGCCTGGCGATTTCGCGTGGAACGATCTTGGCTGCTGGTCTGCGTTGCATGAGCATGCTGCGGGCTGTCCTCCGGAGAAGGTTTCGATTGCGAATGTGTTCGATGGCGATGATCCGCTTTGCATCTCCATCGATTCAACTGGGAATTATGTTCATGCGCCAGGCAAGGTGATCGCGCTGGTTGGCGTCAGCAACCTTGTTGTGGTGCAGACGAAGGATGCTCTGCTGATTACGACTCGCGAGCGATCGCAGGATGTTGGCAAGGTGGTCGCTGAACTTAAGAATGCGGGACGGGACGACCTGATCTAGAAGGTGATTTGACAACGAGCGAATAATGGCAGAGACCACAGTGGTAAAGTTTGGCACCGACGGCTGGCGCGGCATTATCGCGGACGACTTTACCTATGCGAATGTTCGGATCGCAGCGGCTGCGATCGCGAATTATGTTCTGGCGTACGAGAAACCCGCCGCCGGTGTTTGTATTGCCTACGACACTCGGTTTGGTTCGCGCTCCTTCGCGAAAGTCGTTGCCGAGGTGATTGCGGGAGCAGGCATTCCGGTGGCTATGGCTGCGGAGATTACGCCTACACCTGCGCTTTCCTATGCGGTGCGCGAGCGGAAGGCGGCGGGCGGGGTGATGATCACCTCGAGCCACAATCCTGCGGAGTGGAACGGGGTGAAGTACAAGGCGAGCTATGGTGGGTCGGGCAAGCCGTCGATCATGACAGCGATCGAAAGATATCTGGGTAAGGCTCTGCCGAAGAGTGCGGCGCCTGCGGCGATAACCGAGGTGGACTTCAATCCGGAGTACGCTGCGGCGATTGCGCGGTTTGTCGATCTCGATGCGATTCGCACCTCGGGGTACAAGTTTCTGATCGACGATATGTATGGGGCTGGGCGTGGGGTGATCTCGGGGATCTTCGTGAAGGCGGGGGTGCCGTGTGTCGAGATTCGCAGCGAGATCAATCCGGCGTTTCCGGGGATCAATCCTGAGCCGATCCTGCCGCATATCAAGGCGGCGCAGGAGGCGGTTGTCGCAGAAAGGTGCGATGCGGGCTTGATCACCGATGGCGATGCAGACCGCGTGGGCGCTGTCGATGAGCATGGCAATGTGGTGGACGCGCACAAGATTCTGAGCCTGCTGGCGTACTGGCTGCTGGAGCGGAAAAAGTGGCCGGGTGAGGTGACGCGGGCCTTCAATACGACGAAGATGGTTGACCGTATCGCGGCTAAGTACGGGCGCAAGCTGAATGAGCATGGGATTGGCTTCAAATACGTGGTGGACCTGATGCTGGAGAAGGAGATTCTCATCGGGGGGGAGGAGTCGGGTGGCGTCGGGATCAGCCGGCATCTGCCGGAGCGGGATGGGTTGCTGAACTGTCTGCTGCTCGCCAACGTGATGGCGGATGAGAAGAAGACGCTGGGCGAACTGGTTGCGGTGCTGCAGGAGGAGTTTGGGGAACACCAGTATGGGCGCGTCGATATGCATATCGATGAGGCGGTGAAGCAGTCGGCGATTGCAAGAGCTAAGAGTGGAGTGGCGGATTTTGCCGGGATGAAGGTGCTGCGGGTGGAGACGATGGATGGGATTAAATTCTTCCTCGATAATCCTGACTGCGCTGGCAAGAAGAATGCCGCGGAGACTTGGTTGCTGCTCCGTGCGTCGGGTACGGAGCCGCTGCTGCGCGTGTACTGCGAGAGCTGTTCGGCGGAGTCTGTTGCGAAGGTGCTGGCGGCGGCGCAGGCGTTTGTGCTCGAGGGGAGTGCGGGTTGAGCGAGCCGGTTTGCGTGAGTGCGAAGGGCATTTTGTTCGATATGGATGGGGTGCTGATCAGCTCCATTGACGCCGCGGTGCGCAGCTGGAGACTCTGGGCGAAGAGGTACGGAGTGCCGAACGCGGATGAGTTTGTGCTCCCGCATGGAGTGCGCTCGATCGACATTGTGAAGATGCTGCGGCCTGATATCGACCCGCACGAGGGCCAGCGGGCGATTGAGGACATGGAGGTGGAAGATGTGGCGGATCTGCAGGTGCTGCCTGGGGTGAAGGCGCTGCTGGAGAGCCTGCCGCCGGAGCGTTGGGCGATTGTGACCTCGGCGACGCGAAGACTATTGCTGGCGCGGCTGACGGCGGCGGGGTTGCCGGTTCCTGAGCGAATTATCAGCGGCGAGATGGTGGAGCGAGGCAAGCCGGATCCGGAGCCGTATCGGCGGGGGGCGGAGTTGCTGGGTTTTCGGCCGGAGGAGTCTGTGGTGGTGGAGGATGCGCCTTCGGGTGTGGGCGCCGGTAACGCTGCCGGGTGCCGCGTGTTGGGGGTGCTCGGGACACACTCGGCCGCGGAGTTGCATGGGGCGGATTGGGTGGTGGGGTCTCTGGAAGGGCTGGCGGTGACGGTGATCCCGGATGGGCTGGAGCTGCGGTTTTTGCCGGTGAGCTGAGAGATTTTTGATGCGCTGCTGTGGTTTGGCCATTTTGATCTTCCTCTTGATTCGCAAGGGGGTACCCCCCATTGCCCGGCGATAAACCCAATGGATGCCTAGGTTTAACCGCTATGGTGGCCGCTAAATTTGTGCAAACAAAGGGGTTATAGCTAAATTTGGGGCAAACAAAAGGCTTATGGGTTAAATGCGAAGCCCCGGCGGTTGGCCGGGGGCTTTTTTCTTAATTCTATATATCCAGTATAGCTTATGGAGCATAACTAACGTGCCAACTCGATTTCCTTTTGTTTGTGGGGTTTAGGTGGTTCTGGGACTTGACATGCGATTTTTGGGCTGAATTTGAAGAAAAAAACTTTGCGGCCATATTTTGCGGCCATATAAGGATGGTGGTCGAAAAGCGGATTTCTCCATTGCGCTGCTCCCAAAAGCGTGAGCAGCTTCGGTCGAAACGACCTCTATGGACGGGTTGATCAGCGGCGAAGGAGGGCTTCGACTCGGTGGAGATCTTCTTCGGTGTCGACGCCGATGGTGTCGAAGGTGGTGGGTTCGACGTAGATGTCGACGTTGTTTTCGAGGAAGCGGAGTTGTTCGAGGCGTTCGGTTTGCTCAAGGACGCTTGAGGGCAGGGTGGGGAAGCGCTGGAGGGCGGCTTTGCGATAGGCGTAGAGGCCAATGTGCTTCCAGTATTGCGGCGGTGCGATGTTGTCGCGGGCTTGTCCGTCGCGATCAAAGGGGATGGTGGCTCGGGAGAAGTAGAGGGCTCGGCCGTCGGCGGCGGTGACTACTTTGACTGCGTTTGGGTTGGCGATGCTGTCGGGAGTGCAGAGGACCTTGAGGGTGGAGACTTCGACGTGCGGTTGCGCGAAGGGGCGGAGGAGGGCGGTGAGGTGCTCGGGTTTGAGAAGGGGTTCGTCGCCCTGAATGTTGACGTAGATGTGGGCAGGGATTTGTTGCGCGATGGCGTGGACGCGATCGGTGCCGCTGGGGAGATCGGGGGAGGTGAGATGGACGGGCCAGTTGTTTTGGAGGCAGAGGTTGGCGACTTCTTCGGAGTCGGTGGCGATGACGACGCGGTCAAGCTGGGGGCAGGCGGTGGCGGCTTCGTAGACCCAGGCGAGCATCGGCCTTCCGGCGATGACGCGAAGGACTTTACGGGCGAGGCGGGTGGAGGCGAGGCGGGCGGGGATGACGCCAAGGACGGTGGCGGTCGGCCTTTCGCTGGGCTGGGAGTCAGACTGGGAATGAAGCTGCGAATCAAGTATGATGGAAGCTGGCTGTGCCGTGGCGATGTCTCTCTGTCTGCAAGAGAATTTTGTGCCGGCGTAACCCCTTTACACACATCGGCGGTGTAGCTCAGATGGTTAGAGCGACGGACTCATAACCCGTAGGTCGACAGTTCGATTCTGTCCACCGCCACCAAAGTGCTATCGTGCCTGCCAGCGCACTCTTACGGTTCGAGAGTATCATTTAGCTATATCATTTCAGGGGCGAGATGCGTCTAATCCCTGTGTTGCGCCGGGATAACCCCGTGGAGTCGTTCTAACTATGCCCAAGATTTCGAAGATTCTGCTGCTTGCCGTGTCGGTGGTTCTGGTCGTTACGGTCTTCCTCGGTGTGAACTCGACTGGCGTGAGCGCTGCGTCGGAGCCGCAGGATGGCGCTTATCGCCAGATCAACGTCTACAGCGAGGTGCTGCGGCACATTCAGACCGACTATGTGGAGCAGCCGAATATCACAGCGGTGACCAATGGCGCGCTGCGTGGGCTGCTGGAGTCGCTGGATGCGGACTCGAGCTATCTGACGGCTGAAGATTATAAGGCGTATAAGGCCGACAAGGGCGGCAAGGCGCAGGTGGGCATCAACGTCTCGAAGCGCTATGGGTATGCGTCTGTGGTTTCGGTCGTTCCGGGCAGCCCTGCGGATAAGGCGAACATCAGCGATGGCGACATCGTCGAGGCGATTGGGCCGGCGGATACACGCGATCTTTCCCTCGCGATGATTCAGTTGCTGTTGCAAGGCCAGCCGGGAAGCGAGTTGACGCTGTCGGTGGTTCGACCGCGCAAATCGGCTCCGGACAAGATTGTGCTGACACGGGTGGCGCCTTCGCTGCCGCCAGTCACGGAGACGATGTACGAGAACTCGTCAATTCTTTATCTGAAGCCTGGGGTGTTGGATCACGACCACGTGCAGCAGATCGAAGTGAAGCTGAAGAGCATGCCGAAGGCTGGGAACAAGAAGGTGCTGCTTGACCTGCGCGATGTTGCTGCCGGGGACATGGCGGAGGCGACACGGCTTGCGAACTTCTTCCTGAAGGATGGCACGATCGCGATACTGGAAGGACAGAAGGTGCAGAAGCAGACGTTTACGGCCGAGGCTTCGAAGTCGGTGAACGTTTCTGCTCCGGTGGTGGTTCTGGTCAATCGCGGAACGGCTGGGCCGGCTGAGCTGGTAGCGGCGGCGCTGCTCGATAACAAGCGGGCTGATCTGGTGGGGGAAAAGACGTTTGGTGAAGGGGCCCAGCAGAAGACGTTTGAGTTGCCGGATGGCGCGGCGCTGATTCTGTCGGTAGCGAAGTATGCGTCGCCGTCGGGCAAGAAGCTGCAGGATGAGGGCGTTACGCCTGGCGTGGTGGTGGCTTCGAATGTCGACCAGGGTGCTGCCGTCGACGATGAGGCTGGCCCGGTAGAGAGCCAGGCGGCGCCGACGAAGCCCAGTGTGACGGTGGATGAACAGCTTTCAAAGGCACTGGCTCTGCTGAAGAACAAGGCTGCATAACGTAGCTCTTTTGCTGCGCTGTGGAACTGAAGCGGTGGCTGTCCATGCTATCGTGAAAGGGCCGTGCCGAGCCTATACAGCCGCGAAAAAAAGTCGCCCGAGCTTGACGAGACGCCGCGGTGGAGGCGCATTCTTCGTCGTGCGACGCTGACGGGTCCGGACTATCCCAGCCGCCGCATTGCGAAGCAGGTAACGTTCTTCGCGCTACTTGAGTTGTCGGCTGTCTTCGGCGCCCTTTGCGGCCTGATGTTTGTGTATTCGATCGATCTGCCGCAGATGGATGACCTGGCGCGGTATCACCCGAACACCACAACGGAACTGCTGGACGTGCATGGGAAGGCGTTTGGATCGTTTGCTCTGGAGCGGCGCGTGGTGGTGCCGTATTCGGATTTTCCTCCGGTGCTGCGAGAGGCGATTATTTCGATTGAAGATAAGAGCTTCCAGCGGAACTGGGGGGTGAACCTGTTTCGCGCGGTAGGGGCTGCTTACCGGGACTTGCATTCCAAAGGGCGAACACAGGGTGCTTCGACGTTGACGATGCAGTTGGCACGGAATCTTTTTCTCTCGTCGGAGAAGAGCTATGGACGCAAGATCCAGGAGATCTTTCTCTCAGTGCAGATCGAGCGGCGGTTTACTAAGGAGCAGATCTTCGAGCTTTATGCGAACCAGATTTATCTGGGCCATGGGACGTATGGGTTCGAGGCGGGGTCGGAGTTTTACTTCAGCAAGAAAGCGAAGGATCTGACATTGACGGAGGCGGCGCTGCTGGCGGCGTTGCCGAAGGGGCCTGAGGCGTATTCGCCGCTGAAGTATCCGGATCGCGCGTTGCGGCGGCGAAATCTTGTGCTCAGCGAGATGTTGGATGATGGCAAGATTACGAAGCAGCAGGAGGAGGCGGCGAAGGCTGCTCCGCTGGGATTGCATCTGGAGCCGCCGGCTAACAGTGTCGCTCCGTACTTTGTGGAGGAGGTGCGGCGGCAACTGGAGAAGCAGTATGGCGTGGAACAGGTGCATGGGGCGGGGCTGCGGGTGTATACGACGCTAGATCTGGATCTGCAGGTGGTGGCGAACAAGGCCATTCTCGACGGCACCTCGACGTACGAACGGCGGCATGGGTGGAAGGGAAGACTGCCGAACGTTGTGCTTGAAGGGACGGATATTGGGGGTTACCGGCATCCGGATTGGGTACAGCCGCTGAAGAAGGGAAGCTATGTTCACGGCCTTGTCACTGCAGTGGCGGCGAAGAAGGTCGCCGTGAGGGTTGGTGTCGATCGGCAGGTGGTGTTGACGCCTGAGGACTGGAAGTGGACGCAGAACCAGGATGGCGATGGCTTTCTGCGCATGGGCGATGTTGTTTATGTGAGGGTGGAGAGCATTGCGCCGGACGGAGCGTTGCGGGGGTCGCTGCAACAGGATTCGGGTGCTCAGGCTGCGATGATGGCGATCGACAACGCGAGTGGCGAGGTGCTGGCGATGGTGGGGGGCAGAGACTTTGCGCTGTCGCAGTTCAACCGCGCCACGCAGGCACAGCGTCAGGTTGGTTCGTCGTTCAAGCCGTATGTGTATACGACTGCGGTTGAGGCGGGGGCGAAGCCTGGCGATATCATCGTGGATGGGCCGGTTACATTTTCGTCGGCTAGCGGTCCCTATACGCCGCATAACTACGAGCCGAACTACAAAGGGGCGATGACGCTGCTGGAAGCGTTTGCGGAATCGAGAAATATTCCGGCGCTGAAGCTTGCGGCGCGGTATGGCATTCGCAAGGTGATCGAGACGGCGCAGCGGTTTGGGATCACGAGCAATCTTCCGATGGCTCTGCCGGTGGCGATTGGGGCGGCGGATATTACGCTGGCGGAACAGGTGAGCGGCTATTCGGTATTTCCGAACGATGGGATACGGATTGAGCCTCGCTATATTCGCAAGGTGACTCAGGCGGATGGATTACCTCTGGATGAGGCGCCGAGCGAGGTGTCGGAGGTGATCCCGGTCGAGACGGCGCGGACGATGATGCAGTTTCTGCAGGCTGTGGTCCAGCATGGAACTGGCGCGGCGGCGTCGCAGTTGAAGCATCCGCTGGGTGGCAAGACGGGGACGACGAATGACTTTACGGATGCGTGGTTCATTGGGTTTTCGCCGTCGGTGACTTGCGGCACGTGGATTGGCTTTGATGACCGCGAGACTCTGGGCGAAAAAGAGACGGGGGCCCGCGCGGCGCTTCCGATGTGGATGGACTTTATGCGGGCGGCGATTGCGAATAAGCCGAATGAGGCGTTCGTCACGGCGGGCGCGCCGCAAAAGAAGCTGGATGTGCCATTGAGCAGTCCGTCTGATAGTGTCAAGCCGTTGGGACCGCCGGCAGAGAAGCCGGATGAGGCCGATCCGGATGCGCCCGAGGGCGTCGGGGGTAC
>JAOAPF010000417.1 GCA_025462755.1 Edaphobacter sp. | reverse complement strand
TAGTGCCATACCCGAAGCCAAGACACCTCGGACGGTCCGAAAAGCCTCTGTCTGTTCTCCTCCGCCGTTCGTGATTACGGCTGTGGCGGGTGGGAACAGGGCGGCCACCTGGGAACCAAAAGAAGCGCTTCCCACGTGGCGATGGCCGGTAGATGTGGCCGGCTCTGCGCAGGAGACAGGACCAAGATTGGCGGAAATGATCGTACCATTGCGCCATGGCCGCTCTGCCCCTCGATCTCGACCGCGCCGCAAGGACGCCGCTGGCGACGCAGATCCCTACTGGTGGCGCCTGGCACACCTGGAATCAGGGCGTGAAGTCGATCGACCAGGGCTGCGCGCGGATGCTCTGCCCGCATCAACATGCGATGCTTTCTCAGCTCGCCGCTGGTAGTCGTCGGCAAGGGCCTTAAGCTGATCCGCAATCGCTCGGTCAGTCATGGTTTTGGCAGCGCGAAGCAAAGTCCGCGCTGTCTCTAAATATCCCTTGCCTCGTTGTGAGATCGGGACCGTCATAACGCCCTCGTGCGGTTCTTTGGCAGTTGGAAGGCGACTTGGACCCAACCCACCCAAGTGCGGTCACTTTCCCTGCGAGCTCTGAAGCGATCGACGCACTTCTTGGAACAAAACGGGGTTCGGCACGAGTAGTGCCGGACGAGACCAAATTTGCCATCACAAACTGCGCAGCGCGTGGCTCTGCCAGATCTAAGACTTTCGGAAAAGTTGGGCATTGCAGTCTCCTCTTGGTATTATCGGCTGTTCGTCGATCATCCTTTTTCACCGCCGCACTTCATCGGCCTACGCGCTTTTCCAACGCATGCAGCCTAAGACGATCGCGATCACCGGCTCAATTGAACGTAGGTACTCGTCCGACATCTAAAGGTGTCACGGAACGATGCGCCAATTTGATGCCGCATTGGAGCATCTCAAACAAGTCGCCAGGGGCACGGTTTCCAACACGCAGGATCGTCTCGCGATTGTCAACCAGACGTTGAAGGGGCGGAGTTTCAAGCGTCCTCGTGCGGCCGGAGGTTTCTAATGAACATATTGCCGTTCTGGTGCGAACCGCGAGTGATCCGATGCCAGCTCCCCGACGGTTACATGCGTCGTTTTCCAACGCACTAAAAGCGCGATGCGAAACATCGGGTGTCCTCACCGAGATGTCGTCGAGGTTCGAGGATATGTCGCGTGTCCTATGATTTCTCATTTGCTGCCTTGAGACCGTAACCCAACGAAACCCGACAAGGGTTCGCAGCTATTCCTACCACGCTCGGCATCGCGTACTTTCCGAACCCTAGGTTTCATAGTAGGGTCCAGCGGGAGAACAAATTACCGACATTTGATCCAACCCTCGTCGATCAGGAGCCGCTGGTAAGGCACATCAAGGGCCTTAGTCGAGAAACGTGGATTCGAAAGGAAATGCGGTGCTCGTGGAGCCCGTCCACGCTCACAGTCTCCACAGGCTGAGAAAATATCGGATACGCGCCAGGTCATCAGAAGTACCCGGCGGACGGACCTCAAGTAAGGAGCTGGCACTGTCCGTCATTATAAGCCAGGCGCCGGCCAACAACATGACGTCCTTTACGGCAAGCCGGCCGGCTCCGGATAGATAAGGGAAGCCATGTTGAGCGTCGCCAAGTGCCGGAACCCATGCCTCAGGCGTCGTAATCAGGAATGATAACGTGACGAACGGTGTGAGAAAGGCCAATGTTGCTCCCAACAATCCAAGCCCACGCGAAGCGACCCCTACCAACGTCAGTAAGCCGATTATTATTTCAACCGAGCCTAGCCCGTTCGAAAATTCATAAGTGTTGTTTTCGGTCTGCCAGGCACGTTCAGCCGGCTTCAACTCCCCCTCGCGGGTGAGGTGCTCTTTATACCGTTCGGAATGCTTGTAGAAAAACGACATAAACGGGCTGTTTGCTACGAATGGCGTGATGCTGTCGGCCTCATAAGGGAGGAATTTGAGCGCACCGATCCATAAGAAAACGATGGCAATTGCGACGCGCATCAACTGCATTCCAACTTTGTCGGAGTTAGCGATCCATTTGAGCGGGAGACGTAGATGGCTGATCATGACCTATCCTTATCTTTTCAATTAAGCGTGGTCCGATTAATGGATTCAGTTCGCTTCGTATTTCAAGAACTCGGTCCGATTGTTAGAAACACACAACAACACAGCGTATCCACGTGAACCGCTTTGACCGTGAACATCAGCTCCCCCGAATTGTTCGCCGCCGTCGGCGGTCACCCGACCAGTCGCGGTCCCGAAGCATTACTGCGCGGGCTGGACCTCACCCACTTGTCGAGATCAATTTCTTCAAACTTGCCATTGTCCCAAGTCTCCACGATGCCGCGGCGTACCCCGTGGCGATCCCAAGATGCTTATGCTGGCTCCAGTTCAGCTCGCAGATGCTCGACCGCGGGTTCAGGACAATGGCACTTCGTATCGTGCCAACCGCGCGCGGCCTCAGCCACATCGTCGGCTACCATGCTTGGTATTCTGTACGGTTTCGGACGCCTTCGGAAGTGAAACGGTTTCAAGTGTCGGATGAAGGCCCTGCAATTCGGCACTGGCGCTCGCCCCCTCTAGACGTGTGCTTTGCGGAGACGATTGGAAGTTCGGTATGATGTTTGCCACCACCCGTTTCAACAGCACTTGCAGCCCTGCTGGAGGCCAGTGACCGCCCTATCAAAGCAGTGGCCTATGACTGCCGTTTTCGCATCGCGGAACGGACATGCGTGGTATTCGGCGTGCGCCTAGGGGACGCCAGTACGCGTGGCGGATCACGAATTCCTCGAACTTCCACTTTTCACCACGTTGAGATCGGGTCCAAGCGACGGTGCTGGCCGGGTATCGCCGGCCAGCCTGTTTCCGTGGACTTACGGCAATTCTGATACGACTCCAGACTGTGACGTCGGCTTCCTTGCGATGCGCTGACGACGCAGTCGATATCATAACACCGAGCGGATTAGGGTGATCGGGTTGTTGTCCGCGGCACTTCTCAGCGAAGGGTGGATTGCGAAGATTGGCGACAATGGCCTGGGTGCCGTCAACGCACAGTCGTGCGGCATTCGTGTAGGGCAGAAGCAGCCAGCACCATCGGCGTCAACGCCTTCGCGTATGGCCCGGAGAACCGCGCTCCGACCCATCGGCTGAACGCTGCCAGCGTGAGGTCGGAGGCCACAAGCGAACCAATCGGCAGCGCAAGGTGCTGGCCCAAATCGCTCCGGAAGCTTCAAAGAAGAACGAGGCGTGGCGCACGTATGTAGCTTCCACAACCCCACGATCAACAGCGCGGTGAACGATGCAACCAGGATTACCGAAGCGAAAGCCGCGATGAGCGAGGCGATGGCCGCCACTCTGCCTCCCCGTTTCAACGCTGAATCTCGCGCATCCCAGACGTGATCAACGTCGACATACTAGTCGCCAAGATTGCCAGCATGTCAGCGAAACAGCTTGGCTTTTTGCAACCGCACGAGTTCAGTGGCTTCCCAAGCGATCTTGCTATTGGAGATCTCGATGTCAGAAAATTGCCAGCCATTATCGAACTCCAATCTCCATATCTGTGATCTGCGCTGTCTGCATTGATTGGGCTTCCCCGAAGCCTGATGCATCGGAATCTGCTCCGAACGGTTGGTTAGCGACCCGCTCAAAAATCGATGCTGGGACGTTTCTTCTTACGGTGCCGTTTCACCTTGAATTCGTCCATGACGAATTCGACGCTCTTCACGCGATGCACCTCCACACTCTCGGGCACGATACGCAGACTATCGTCCCGCCGATCAGCACCCTAGGATCAAGAAGCACCTCTTCCGCAAAAGCGGCGAAGTCCGCCGGCCGCAGCTCTTGTGCGAAAACATCCGCGGGCAGTTTCGTAAGGCCACCACTGATCTCGCCCGCAGCGCTTGGACCGATATCAGACCATGTGGCAATGACGGCAAGAGAACTTCGGCGTTCCACGGCAGTGCTCATCCTGACGTCCGCCGTTTGGAACTCTTCCCTATCCATCTCCCGTATGAGCCCTCGGCCGCTCGATCGGAAGTGAAACTATTTCATTAACCGGATGACCAGGGTGCAACTCGACAGGAGTGCAGATTCGACACCGCACCGGGACGCCAAATGCGCAGGCAACAAAAACGGCCCGTCGTTGCGAGAGCGCGACGGACCGCCAAGTCAGGGAAGGAAATGCCCACCACTTCGCACCGCGGTCGCTGAGCCGCAAGTGAACTGTCTTCATGATCAAAATGAGGGAGCTCGAATTCGGCTGGACACGACCGCGGGATCCCGGCTTGCATTGGAAGTTTCCCGCAATCGCTTCAACTGAAGGGGGACAATAAGCCCTCGGATAAGCCCAAACAAATTCGTCCGCGTCGAGAGTGACAACGGCCTGCGAATAGCGTCGCTTGCGCAGTTGTTGTTCTCCGTCGAGCCGGTGCAAGCCGCAGCATAATACTTTTAAACCGGTTCGCGACGAAGCGGCTATACAAGCGCCCGACGTGCGCGCCGCTTGCTGCTTTACACTCGCCGCTACGTCGAATTGTCAGTGCTACAACGACCGCAAGCTTTGAATGGGCTGGTGAACACATGGGGCTGGCTCAGGCCTTCTTCTAAGCTCTTATTTCAAGAGCAGCGATTTGGTTGTTGGATCAATAACATCCTCAAAGATAGTATCTCACCTCTAACTCGTCCCTCCGGTGCCCCGGGCGGCCCGCCAGCTTTTTCTCACTTCTTTACAAGGTTTAACTCGCCCGGCGACGCAGTTCGCGCAAGATACCCCACGTAAGTCGGTTCAACTGGCTTCATGTGAAACGGGAACACAGATGAGCAGCAACAGCCATTCTAGTGCGGACGCGAAGCGGACCCCAAGTTTCACTGCCGCCCTGCAACCAGACAGCTGTGTAATGATCGGTGCGGAACAGCCACCTGACATTTGCAATTTCGAGTCGGTGCTTCTCGCGATAGCGGGCCATGATCTACGTCAGCTATTGCAGATCGTTCAAGGCGCCCACGATCTTCTCGGCCTTGGACTTCGAGCGAGATCCGAACTAGAGCATCTGCGGTCAGGCCAGAAGGCCCTTGATCAGCTTAACGAGCAGCTCTCCCAGCTACTGATCGCCCTGCGCATGCGATTACACGCGAAGGAGTTTAAGTTAAGGCCTGTCCGCGTTGAGCAGCTCTTGAAGCAAGCTTGTCAGGAGAATGACAACGCCGCCCAGCAGAAGGGCATCAGTCTACGGATGGTCTCAAGTAATGCGCTAATCATGAGTGACAGCCTGCTGCTCGGAGCCGCCCTGCGGAACCTGGTAAGCAATGCGATCAGGTACACGCAAGAGGGAGGGCGCATAGTCGTGGGCTGTAGGCGCCGCGGGTCTGGCGTCCGGATTGACGTATACGACACCGGAATCGGAATTTCAGGAGAACAGATGCCGAAGATTTTTGAGGCTTTCACCCGCTTCGATATGGGACGGAGCGAAGGCCTTGGTATTGGCCTCTTCATCGTACGGCATGCCGTCGGCTTGCTGGGGCACCGAATCGAGGTCGCTTCGACTCCTGCGCGGGGATCTAGGTTCTCGATTTTAGCGCCCTTGCTCAGATAGGCGCTTGTCGTCGGTTCAAGACGACGAGACCACGTAACTTCATAACGCACGTGACAACTTCCTCGTTGATTTTGAGATTCTTCCATGACCATATCTTTCAACAAGCTGGATCTGAATCTGCTGCGCGTGTTCACCGCTGTTATGGAAGAGCATAGCGTCTTACGCGCCAGCCAGAGAGTATGCCTTAGCCAGTCGGCGGTCAGTCATGCGCTCGCTCGACTCAGGGGCATGCTCGATGATGAGTTGTTCATCCGCACTCCGACCGGAATGCGGCCGACTGCACGTGCACTCACAATGGCACCATTAATTGGCGAGGCGTGGCGGTCTCTGGAGGCAGCGATCGGAACGCCTAACTTCGAACCAAGCAAGTCCGCGAGGCGGTTCACAATTGCAGCAAGCGAATTGGTCACGACCGTGATGGTACCTCATCTGCTTGAGCTCCTCAGGCGCGAGGCGCCACTTATAAACCTCATAATTCGGCCGGACAGCGGGGTCGATCTTATGGAACAGATCGATCTAGGGAAGATTGACGCAGTCATAGGAACGTTCTCGCACGTTCCTGAGCGGCTGCGATCGTATAAGCTCTTTGCATTCGACGATCTTTTAGTCACTAATTCTGCCAGACGGCTTGGGAAGCTGTCGGCGGACACGTTGTCCGGACTTACTCTTGCAGCTGTATCGTTGCAGAACGAGTATGACGGAGTTGTTGACGATCTAGCGTCCAGGCGTGAGCTTTTACGACGGTCTGAAATGTTTGATAGGGTCGCACTCGAAAACGCGATTTCAGCATCGAAAAGAGGCTCGCCGATAGCGCTCTTGGTGCCTCATTTTCTCGCGCTTCCATCACTGCTCGCGCACACGGAACTTGCTGCTATTGCGCCACGCCCGCTCGCCCATTCCCTTGCCCGTACGCGTCCCTTGTCGATACTTGAGTTGCCTTACAAGACAACGCCGGTAGCCGTACATCTGCTATGGCATGAGCGGAGTGAAAAAGACCCCTCGCAAAAGTGGCTTCGCGACGCGCTTGGACGAGCCACAGAGCACCTGCGTCAGGGTACGTTTGAACTTCAGCATGCACCTAGCTTGAAATCGACATCTTCTTTACAGGGCACATCAAATAGACGCTTTGCTAACCGGACTCCATCCTCCACCAAGCCAAATGGTCGAATTTTTGCCGAGGCGACGGAAGCCGGGAGGGCATGAAGCGGGTACTGTCTACTCGTTCGCGAAGCGGTGCGCGCGGTGTCGAGCTCGGTGCAACTTAGTTAGCAGGCACCGCACTGAGCCGAAGGTCCTGTGGCCGGCCGCGAGTGCTTCGCCACTACAGGTCGAAATCGCAAAGCTCGGGGTGATCGTCGGGCCTTCGCCCCGGTCGCCAACGAAAGATCCGGTCCGCCTCACTGATAGGGTGATTGTTGAAGCTTGTGATGCGTCGCCGTATCAATCCATCCGGCTCGACCTCCCAGTGTTCGTTCCCGTATGTTCTGAACCAATTTCCGTTCGCGTCGCGATATTCGTTTGCATATCGCAGAGCAATGCGATTGCCGGTGAAGGCCCAGACTTCATTGACGACCCGGTACTCCAGCTGCTGAGTCCACTTTAGTGTCAGAAATCTCTCGATGGCTGCACGTCCTGACACAAATTCGATACCACTTCGCCAAAGGCTGTCAATTGTGTAGGCAAGCGCCACGAGAACTGGCTTATGACCATTCCAACTATCCTCTATGGACCGCACCTTCGTTGTTGCGGCTTCCCAAGTGAAGGGGGGCACGGGGAGACGTGGTGACATGGCGCTGTTGCTCCTGCATACTTCGTGATGCGTAACATGTAACCACAGCAGCCTTCGCACTAGTTCATTTGTGTTAAGAAATGAGAATCGTTGCCTGCGCGAGCACGACGATGAACGTCGCGCAGCCAATTGCCCTCCCGAATCACCACGATCAAGAAATGGATCCAATCCAGAACTGATGTACTTTTGAAATTGATGCGATCATTACTCTCGTATCGGCACGCCAAGTGCGCGAAGCTGGCGCTCCGCCTCGATCAGGTCTGCAGTCTCGAGCCCCTCCGTAAATCGCTCGTGCACTCCAACAAGAAGACTTCGCGCTTGGTCTACAAGCCCACGATCCAACCACAAGCGCGCCAATGCCAGAGCTGATCGCAATTCCCATCCGAGCGCGTATTGCTGGCGGGCGCAGGCAAGCGAATTATTGAGCGACTCTTCGGCCGCGGACCAGTTGTTTGGTGGCGCTGCCAGAAGAACCAGCGCTCGAGTTCGCAGCAGGTCGGGTAATTCGAACGTTCCAGAACCGCGAATGGCCGCAGCCACTAACCCGTCGATGATGATGGTTGCTTCCGTTGGGTTCCCAACGATTGCCAAGCCCTCCGCTAAAGCCCGATGAACCGTAGACGAGAGCATGTATCGCCGCTCGGTTTGCAGAGTGGCCAACGCGGCACGGAGCATTTCGACACCGAGTTGTGCCTGCCCTCTAGCCAGCATAAGCTGGCCGCGCAAACCCACGCCTCCAGCTTCGTAGTTCGGCAGCGAGTACTTTGCAGCACACGCAATGAGCCTTTCCACTAGTTCCTCGACGATCTGCAGATCACCACGCCATAGAAATACCGGTGCGGAGTGGAGGAGGCAGATGCAAAGTGATATCGGATGCTCTTGTTTCCCGGCAACTTCGATACCCTGATAGGCAAGTTGGGCTGCCTGATCTGGAAGACCTCGGAGCCATAGTGTCCTTGCGCACCCGATTAAGGCTCTCACCTGGTGATCGAAACCGAACGAGTGCACTTCTTTCACACCAGCTGTTGCGGCGCCCTTGAAACCATTTTCGTAGCTCTCTTGCGCTAACCTCTGATTCCCCACCAGATGATAACTGGCTCCCAGCATCCATTCGGCGGTTACGACTTCTCGCGCTCCGCCAGACACCCTAGCTATGGCCGCGAAACGTTCTGCTGCCGCTAATGAACCGCCAAAATCGGCAACCCGAGCTAAGTGAAGATTGAGACCGGCCAACAATTCCAATTGGTACTCGGCATCTCCGAAGGAGTCGGCGAGGCTGAGCCCCCGTTCCAGCACGTTTCCGACCTCGGCGCTGTCGCTATAAGCATGGTTAGATGATATCGCCAATGATAGTTGCAGCTCCAATTCAAGCTTGGTCCCGCGATCCTCGTCAGTCAAGGCATGAAGCGCTTGCACAGACCAGCGCCTGCATTCACTCAACATCGAGAGCGCAAGGAAAAGTGGGACGGCGCCAGCGCTAAGCGCCAGCCCGACAGAGCTATCTCCTGATGTTGAGAAGCCCCATTCCAGTGCGGCTCTGATATCGCCAATCTGCCGCCGATACGAAGTCAGATCACGACCTCGCAGAACCGTTGTTCGAAATCCTCCAAGACGCTCTGCATAGTAAAGCGCATGCCTCCTTGAAACTGCGTTGTCTTCTCCTCGTTCCCTCGCTTTGACAGCGGCGTAGGATCGCGTGGTATCGAGAAGACGATATGAGCTAGCGCTTTCCACCGGCAAGACCGAGACTAACGATTTATCGAGCAAGCTCGCGATTACTTCTGCAATGTGCAGTTCATCCCGGTCCAGCTCCGGTACAACCGCTTGTGCCATTTCCAACGTGAACGCCCCAACGAACACGGATAGGGCGGATAAAACCGCCTTTTCACGGTCCGACAAGAGATCGTAGCTCCAATCAAGCATTGCTTGGAGCGTTTGGTGTCGTGGCACGCTGCGGCGCGATCGCCAAACAAGCATCAAATGGTGGCCGATCACCTTTGCCAGCCCGTCAATGCCGTAAACACTTACCTGACTGGCTGCTAGCTCTATTGCGAGTGGCATCCCGTCGAGTTGACGGCAAATGTAGGCGATGACAGAAGCATCTTCGTCTGACAGCTCGCGCCGGAGCCCTCCCGCAGCGGCGCGATCCACAAAGAGTTGTACGGCTGGAGACGCTAAGGCGCTCGCTGCCGTAAGCATCGAATTGCTTGCTGGAGTACCGAGAGGTGAAAGCTGATGGATATTCTCACCCTCGACGCGCAGAGCCTCCCGAGTAGTCGCGATAATGTGAGCAAGCGGAGCTTCCTGGAATAAGCACTCAGTCAATAGCGCGACGGGCTCAAGGACATGCTCGCAGCTATCAAGTACCAGGAGGATTCGCTTGTCCGAAAGGAATGCCAGCAGTCGCTGCTGGGACTCCTGCGTATGTTCAAGGCATCCGACGGCAGACGCGATTGCCGTGATGAGGAGTGCAGCGTCCCGGATAGTACTCAAATCTACGAAGCAGACCGAGCCGCGGAATTCAACCTCCAGAGCATGCGCGGCGGCAATGGCGACGGTAGTTTTACCAACCCCGCCTGGGCCTACAAGGCTGACGAAGCGCCGCGAAATGACCTCCGTCCTTAATCCTTCCACTGTTTCATCCCGGCCCACCATTCGCTCCAAGCGCTCGGGCAAGGTCTTAGCCGAGATCCGTCTCACTGAGCTGGTCGCAAGCGGGGGGCCCTGCCTCGAGCGCTGGACGGGAGCTACAAAGCAATACCCCTTGGCCGGCACGTTAATAATATAGCGCGCGCCGTCTCGGCCGTCGCCGATTGCTTTACGGAGTCCAGCGATATGCACCCGAAGGCTAGTACTCTCAACGATGACATCAGACCAGACCCGTTTGACCAAGTCCTCGTGTCCGACAACCTCTCCCGCTTGCTCGACGAGAGCCATCAGAATATCGAGGGCGCGACCGCCCAGGGCCACCGGCGTGGTGCCCTTCAGCAGCAATCTTTCGGACGCGATTAGACGGAACGGTCCAAATAGGAATACATCGCTATCGTTTGGTCGCTGCGGCACATTAGTAACCTCAACGTTTTGTTGGAACGAGATGCTAAAACCTCTTGGCAAAATCGCAAAATTGAAGATGGCAAGGGAGAGAGCTGATAAACCCGAGGAAGCGTAGACCACCCGATAGTCGGAATCGCCCAAGAAAATGCAGGCTCCCAAGGCTGGAACAGATCACAACAATGGCTCCTTGTATTTGTCTGTGTGCCGCAGGACGGCAAAACTGCTAAGCAAACCTGCACCGATGACCACAAATGCCGGGGCACGAGCGTCACCCGTATTCTCAATGAGCCAAGTAGCGAAGGCTGGCGACAAGGCACCAATCATGACGGTCAGACTAAACGCGAGAGAGACCGCGGTTGCGCGGAAGCGGGTGGCAAACAGCTCTGCGAGGGTCGACATCAAAGGACCGACATAGACTGCATTCAGCAAACCAAAGGTCGACTGAACCATCATGAGCACCGCTACAGAAGGCCAGGTTGTCGCGACCATGTACGCAGGATAGGTCATCATTCCGTAAGCGACGCTTGCAAGCAAAAGTAACGGCTTGCGACCCACGCGGTCGGAGATGGCGGCTGCTATTGGAGTGCACACGATCATAACGCACGTTGCCACCACCGTAGAAAGCAAAGCCCCTGAACTCGCGAGTCCCAATTCTTTAACGGCAAACGTTGGCATGTAAACGAACAGAATATTACCAGCCACGACGTATAGCATTGAGAGTCCAACCGCGAGCAGGAGGGGCTGTCCTGCTTGGATCGCGGTCGTGCGGTTTACCTTGCGTTGCTCATTGCGCTTTTTGATGAATAGGTCGGGGTCCTGCACTTTTGATCGGATGTAGATAGCGACGGGCACGATCGCTAATCCGAAGACGAAGGGCAGACGCCAGCCCCCCGCTTCAATTTCGCTGGGTGTCAATGTGAAGGTAACAATCATGACAGTAAACGCCGAAAGTACAAAGCCAATTTGCTGGCTTGCTGCATTCAAGCTTGCATACACGCCTCTCTGATGGGGCGGCGCGCTTTCGACCAGAAGGGCTGTCGCACTACCGAGTTCGCCCGCCCCTGAAAATCCCTGTAGCAAACGCGCGATCATGATGAGCAAGGGAGCAGAACGTCCGATTGTCTCGTAAGTGGGCGTAAACACAATCAGCGCGGTACCAAAGCCCATGATGTACATCGCCAAGCAAAGAGCAGCCTTCCGACCGACACGATCGGCGTATAGGCCAAGGACGATTGCTCCGAGAGGTCGTATCGCCACACCCCCACCGTATGTGGCAAGTGCTAGAAGCAGCGAGGTGACTTCGCTCTGAGCGGGAAAAAACAGCCTAGCCATGGTGATGGCGAGCACGCCAAAGGCGAAGAAATCATACCACTCCAGCAGATTGCCAATAGTGGCCGCAACAATAAGACGCCGCCTTTTGACGTCAAATACATCAGATGCTGGGATCGCAATGCGCTCTGAATCTGACATGCTGAGCACTCGGTGACTCACTAGTGACTTCTCCGGGGCAACCTAGGACTGTTTAGACTACTGTGTTTGCGCCATGAACGCCGTCAAGATGTTCCTGAGGCTTGGGCTGCGGCAGCTCCCAGAAGGGAGCGCTGTTTTTTGATCTCGGTCAGGAAGGCGCGGACTTGAGGTCGATCCGTGCGTCCGTGGCGGGATTCGAAACAGCTGCGGCAAAGCTGGTCATCAGGCCTGCTCCAACCGGAGCGAAGAACTTGAGAGTCTTGTTCATGACAGTGTTCCTTCCTTCTCGTAAGAGGTTGATCTATCGACCTCGTCGATGCGCCGGTGAGGCGTAGGCTCGAAGTGGCCGCACATTAGGGTTGGCCGAGAGGTGGGTCTTTCCCCAGGCTGCTGATTCTTTGACCCGACTTGCGGCGTACGATCCTGGCGACGCAACGACCCTGCTAAGATGCTGGCAAACGACTTTGCCGCCTATGTGGCAGAGCAAAAAGCCCGGTTTTTGAAATGGGTTACGCGCGATTGACGCTCGTCCTGATCAGGAAGTAACGTTACGATGGTTGGGGGAGCTGCCAGTGCCTGCCAAGCCCCTTAAGATTGACGCCGAAACACCCGTTCATAGCGGTCGACATGGCGCCCATCGTCGATCAGTCGGCAAATTAGTGGCCTGGAAAAGGACCTCGGCACGGATCTCATTGAGAAGAATCGGCACCGTGTTCAGCTCACTCCGGCCGGAGAGCGACTAATTGAATACTACAGGGACCGGCTTGCTCAACGCGAATCCTTACAGAATGACCTCGATGACCTCAAGGGTCTGCGTCAGGGACATGTGCGGATCGCAGTGGGAAAGGGGCTTATCCGCGTAGCTGTGTGTACCGAAAACCTTATCCGAGTTGATGACGTGATGGAATCGCCTAAGCTGGCGGGAATGATCGGGCTGTTCTGTTTCGTTCTTGCCGTCCTGGCCTCGCCATTCAAGTCGAAGTTGCGGCTTGAAGCCGAGAACGCGGTGCTTCGACATCAGTTGATTGTCTTGAGGCGTAGGCTGCATG
>JAOAPF010000399.1 GCA_025462755.1 Edaphobacter sp. | reverse complement strand
CATGACGACCGCCGCGGCCATCGATCGACTGGTGCATCACAGCGTGATCGTGGAACTCAACGTCCCAAGCTACCGGCTGGAGCAGGCATGGATGCGTTCCCCGATCTAACCCTTTTATAATGAGCATATATTATCTACGATAATGAGAATTGTCGTTGTCGATTTTTGTGCTAGGCTGAATTCGTGCCAAATAGCCTCCAGCTGCCCTCCGGCTACCACGAGCTCCTGCAGGAGCTCAAAGGACGTATCCGTACCGCCCAGGTTCGCGCCGGCCTCGCGGTCAGCCGGGAGCTGGTGCTCCTCTATTGGTCGATCGGCCGGGATCTCAGCCAGCGGTTTGCGACCGAGGGGTGGGGAAGCAAGATCAATGAGCGCTTAGCAAGTGACCTGTAGGCTGAGTTCCCCGGTGTCGAAGGCTTCAGCCCCGGAACTTCCGCTATATGCGTGCTTTGGCCGAGGCTTGGCCGGAGCCGGAGATTTTGCAATCGCTCATTGCCAAATTGCCCTGGGGCCACAATCTGAGGGTTCTGGACCGGATCAAGGATCGTCCCACCCGAGAGTGGTACCTGCGGGCCGCGCTCGAATACGGCTGGAGTCAGGATGTCCTGGTCCTGCAGATCAAGAGCCGCCTGCACGAGAGGGAAGGGAAGGCCCTGACCAACTTCCAGCGTGAGCTGCCCCTCCAGAGTCGGATATGGCGGAGCAGATCCTCAAAGACCCCTACAACTTCGATTTCCTGACTGTGACCGAGGCTGCGAAGGAGCGGGAGATCGAGCGGGGACTCTTGATCCATCTTCGCGACCTCCTCCTGGAGCTGGGCCGCGGCTTCTCCTTCGTGGGGAGCCAAGTCCCGCTAACGGTGGACGGGCAGACCTTTTACATCGACCTGCTCTTCTACCACGTCCGCCTCCACCGCTACGTTGTCTTCGAGTTAAAGGTGGGAGCCTTCCAGCCCGAACATGCCGGCAAGCTGGGCTTCTATCTTGCGGCGGTGAACCGCACGATGCGAACGCCGGTCGAAGGACCGAGCATCGGAGTTCTCCTATGCGAGAGCCGGAGCGGTCCCATCGTGGAGTTCGCTCTGCAGACCATCAATCAGCCGATCGGCGTATCGACGTATCACGTGACTCGCGAGCTTCCGGCGCCCATGCAGGAGGAGCAGCCCACCGTCGAGGACCTCGAGGAGGTCGTCAACAAGCTCCGCACAGAGATAGAGACGTTGCGGAGGGAGCCAAGCGATGAGAGATAAACCATTCTGTATCAATAGAAAACGAGGGATCGTCCGGTTCGGTCAATTTGGCAATGGGCCATCGGCAAAGCCGGGTCCATCTATGTGGACAAGGTTTCTAAGTTTGCCTGTCAAGTAATTCAGAGAACGGGCGGGAAGCCGATTCAGCGCCTCGAAGACATCTTCGACCATCTCTACATCGACGAGGTACAGGACTTGGCAGGTTGGGACCTTGAGCTCGTCGAGCACCTGATGAAATCCCGTATAACCGTCACGCTTGTGGGCGACCACCGGCAGGCGACCTATTCCACGAACAGCGCGACAAAGAACAAGAAATACGCCGGAGTCAATATCATTCAGAAGTTCGAAGAGTGGAAGAAGGCGAAGCTGTGCGAGCTGGAACACCAGTGCATCAGCCGCCGTTGCGTGCAGGCTATCTGCGATATGGCCGATAAGTTGTATCCGGACATGCCGAAAACAACTTCCTTCAACAGGACAGTCACGACCCATGATGGCATCTTTGCGGTGCGTCAGCGCGATGTCGAATCCTATATGGCGAAATTCAAGCCCCAGACACTGCGATACAGTCGCGCTACAAAGGACGTTCCGGGCGACCCGCTTAATTACGGCGCGTCGAAGGGACTAACTTTCGACCGCGTCTTGATTTATCCGAACAATAAGTTGAAGAAGTTTTTAATCACCGGTGATCCTAAGGACGCCGGCGACGTAGCGAAGATATATGTCGCGGTCACGCGCGCCCAGCAAAGCACGGCATTCGTCATTCAGGACAAGGCGAAGTCGCCGCTGATGCCGATCTTTGCACCCTGAAACTGGTTTCTGCCGCACCACACTACTGAACCAGTGAAGGCGTAGAGGGTTTTTGTGGTGAAGATTCTTCCTGTTCCGACTTTTCCAACCCGTCAAGCAACTCTGGTTTCAGGAGCCACTGTGGGACCGCGATCATAGTAATGTCTCCAACACGCAAATAGACGCCTTCTCCGTCGTTATCCATGAAAGAGACGAACCCGTCATCGGCTGTATTGCCATCTAACTGAACCAGCAACTCCTCAAGCTGTCCATATTGCGGCTCCTCCTCCTCTTTTTCCAGATCGGAAATCTCATCTGGCTCCGCACTGAACTTAAGAGATTCTCGCTGCCCGTTCATCCACACTTCGATATACGGAGCTCTGTCGCAAACTTCCTCATAGGACTCGGCTTCGCTGGCTTCGAGGCCTGGACTATCAAACATGAACCGTGAATAAACGAGTTGGCTGAGATTGACACAGATGCTGTAACGATCAGAATCAAACCAAAAAAAAGGCATTCCAGTTTGATCGCCAAAGTGATAGTCCCAATTGCGTAGAAACTCCTCAAGGCGGCGCTTTTCGGCAGAAGGTAAAGTGAACTGCTTGGCAACGCCATTCCTGAGGCCGAATTCTGCGGTCCAAATCACGCCCTCGACTTCGATACCGACCCCACTGAGCTCTTCCAAAGCTTTCTCGGATGCGAGCTTCCGTCCCGGAAACTTCCTTAGCACGGGGGATAGAGCTGGAAACACTTTTTCCATCGGTAGATCCAGCGCATTGCTGATACGCACAGCCAGGTCGAGACGAATGGGAGATATTCCAGCCTCTAGACGTTGAATTTGCTGCTGACTTGTTCCCGTCAGTTTGGCGAGGTCTCTTTGTGAAAGTTTCTTCTCTTGTCGAAACTGTTTGATGAAGTGATCCACTCTCAGTCGCCTCCCTGCCAATAATGACACAAAAATGAGTCGTGTTGACACGTATATATGTTATTTTTGCTCAGAGGGGGTCCAGTGACTAGCATTCCATTGCTGGTCGTGTTTTCCCCAAAGATTTTCCTTGCATTGCCTCTCGATATCGCGGAAAATATATACCTAAATCGAGGTTTCTCCATGTCGACCGCACTGATTGCACCTAACGTTGCTGGCTACCCCTTCGATCAAGCGCCAGACCTGACCAACGCAGTCGAACGTGAACATCTGAGCGCGAGTGCCATCAAGGTTTTTGTGAACATTGCCGCGAAATGGGGCTTAAGCGAGGCTCAAGCGCGGGGGTTGCTCGGTGGCCTCGCCTCTTCCACCTACCACGCATGGAAGACGGAGCCTCGCGGCAAAAAGCTTGACCAAGACACGTTGATGAGGATCTCCCTGGTCATCGGTATCTACAAGGCCCTGAACATTTATTTCAGCAAGCCGTGGGCGGATCGTTGGGTCGTGCTCGGGAATCGCGGGCCGATGTTTGCCGGTCAGGCCCCGGTCGACTACATGCTTCGGCATGGACAACCCGGAATGCTGCAGGTGCGAAGCATGCTTGATACCTGGCGCGGTGGACGTTGACGCCTCCGATATTCCAGTTCAATCAGGACGCTATGCACCGCCTCATCCCTTCCCGCTATAGCGAAGAAGGAACGGTACTAGCAGATGTCGTCGACAATGACGCTATGCTTGCCGACGTCGTCCTGCTTGACGGGGCAACCAATGATCGCATTCAGGGCGAACAGCATGGGTTGGTCGGGATCAGCACCTACGAACTGGTCTACGGAATTCCCAACGCGCATATCGTCAACGCGGCGTTCACTCATACCAACGAGATGGGTTCCCGCTTTAATGACCAGACACGCGGCGCTTGGTATGCGGCGGATGAACTGGAGACATCACTCGCAGAAGTGACATATCACAAGGGGAAGCGACTGGCGGAGATCGTTGTCCCCGAACTGCCTGGCAATCGGCCGGACAAAGAAGTTTCAACCTACGACGATTGGCTGGCTGATTTCCGATCAATGTTTCACGTGCTTGAGCCTGCTGATAATTATGCGGAGTGCCTTCAAGACGAGCCTGTGCCTCAGTGCTACAGGGCCTCCCAGCAAATGGCACGACTGCTGCTCGACCAGCAATCGAACGGGCTGGTGTACCCCAGCGTCCGACGTCCTGGTTGTTCTTGTCTTGTATGCTTCCGTCCAGCTCTGGTCTACAACCCGCGCCGTTCTGAACGTTTTGAAATCACATTCAAGGCAAGCGGGGAGGGCTACGAATATCAAGCGGATGCTGTTTCTGTGTAACGTGAGCCCAATCATCGAAAACATTTGAGCACCGCGCCAGCGACCACACGAGCATGGTTCTAGACGAACATAACGGCAAGTCGCAGCCGACAATACTTCATCTAATCCGTATGCGATCCCAGAGCAGATTCTAGGTGGATGAGTCTATAGGCCCATCCACCTCTGCCGGCGACTATTCGTTGCCGGCTCCGTCTGAGGGATCGTCCGCGGCCTCGATCTTCGATAGCCGCTTCATGCTGTTGGCGTGAACTTCGGCGACCCGGTGCTTGAACCTGGTGCCCTCGACCTCATCCTCAACCTCGCGATACCGCAAGGTACCTTCAAGGGTGATGAGCTGCCCCTTCTGGAGAGTCTTGGCGAACTTCGAGAGATTCCTCCACGCATAGACGCGATGCCATTCGGTGCGCGTTTCGTACTCGCCTTTGTCGTTTTTCCAGCTTTCCTGGGTTGCGATGTTGAGTACGACGTACTCTTTGTTGTTCTGAGCGGTTTTGGCTTCTGCGTTGTGCCCGAGGCGGCCGATGAGGATGACTTTGTTGAACATGGTGTTGGCTCCGTTTCTTTTGGTTTTGTCGGCTGTCTGCGGTACATGCTTGCCCAACGGGTGTGCCGTCGCGACCCACTCCCTCGGCGACTGGATAGAATCTGCGGAAGGGGACCACAGCTTGCCTGGGGGCAGGAGTCCGCACCTCTTGAGAGGCGCGCAGCGGAATCTGGGAAGGAGAGCGTGCGTCCGAAGGGCGGGGGTGTCTTGAGCGCGGCACGCTGAATGCAGTTAGAAGGCAAACCGGAAGGGGAGCCGCCCCTGTTCAACGGCCTCTCTCATGGCGCGAGTTGCAAAAGCCACCTCAGAAATTAGAAGTGTCATTCCGCATCCAGGAGGAAGAATGACAAGGGCAAATCCGGCATTGATGCTCATCGCTCGGCCCATCTCCTCGCCTTCTCCATCGTCCTTCGGATGTAGGCAGCTCGTTTTGTAGGGCTGGGATCGCGGGAGAGGTAATCGTCTTCGAGGGCACATCCGATCCGGTCTTCGGTCATGCCATTGGCAAAAGCGGCGACACAGAAAGCGATGTCGGCGGCGGCGGGACGGTCCTGGTACTTGGTTGAGCTTCGGAATCGCTCAAGAGATAGGTTCGATAACCTCGGTCCCCTTCGGGGAGAAAGAGAACTTTCGAGACGTCTCGCCTCGTGTCCCTGCTCGCGGCCTCGTAGAGCGTCGTTATCTCTTGTTCGAAGGCCTCCGCCATTGGGTACTGTTTTCCACTGTGGCCGTGCAGGCGCACAAAAGGGAAGAGGCCGTTCGACTTTCTGTATTTGGGTTTGCAGTTCGTGAAGCCGGGAAGCCGTCCAAACCTCCTCCAGTCCGCCGCGCTGGGGTCAGCGTCGTACCGCTCGGCCAATGTCTGCGCGGCGAAGGTTCCGAGGAGCTTCGGAAACATTCTGGAATGCTTGAGCCAGGCCTGAAAGTTGCCGGCGCTGGTCTCGACAACAGCACATGGGTTGAAGCCGTCGGTCGAGAGCTGTAGCTTTCAACTTTACTTGGCGCAGTGTTTCAGAGCTATTTGGGCTCTGGTGCACATTTGGTGAAGATGACCGAAAAATCACTAAGAAGGCGCAAACTCCAGAACCCGCCGCCAGAGCTGGATGTCTGCGACCTTATAAGACGTCTGAAATCAGCAACAGATTAGCGGGTTTGAGAGAAAATGAGCAGTATCACCAAATGTGCGCCAGAACCGCTATTTGGCGTAATGTTTCAAGATTATTTGGCGTATACGGCGTCAGCTTGTGCCGATCACAAGACTGTCCCGCGCCGCTTCGACCACTTCATTGGAGACGAGGTGAAGGTCGTTGACACGGAGAACCCGTTCGATTTGGGTGAGGAGTCGAGTCAAGAGCCTGAAATTTCCGCCGGTCATCCGTATGAGGCTGGCGATGACCTCCGGGATGAGTTTTTCATCAGGAAGCGTAACGCCCGCGGGAGTCCAGCGCCGCTCGAGTAGTTCTTGCACTTGATTGGCATCCAAGGGACGGAATTCATGGACGAAACCGATACGCGAATAGAACTGCGGAAATCGGGCTATGCGCTTCTCGATGCCGGGCATGCCGATCAGCACCATACCTGCGGTCCCCTCGTCGAAGATCGATCTCATTTGTTCGAGGCTGTTCATCTGGAGGCGATCGGCCTCGTCCACAAGGATCAGAGTAGTCGGGTCCGACACTGCTCGTTGTTTAGCTTGGTATTGCTTGTACGTCTCAAAGTATGTCGGATCGACCGCGGGGCGGTCGCACGGAGAGCAACCTGGTTTGTTCATGATTTCCCTACGACTCTTCTCGTCTTTAAGTCTGATCTCCTCCAGAACCATCGTCGCTTCCCGCCGAATAGGGTCGAGTACGATACTCATCATTCTCTCTCTCGCCATCTTGATGTCGTTTTCGACCCTGGAGGGAGTATTGACCACAGAAGTTGTATAAAACAGGGTGTCGATAGGGCGATCGTCTGTTACTTCGCTTGTCCAGCGGTCGCGCGGAACGATCTGATCTGCGCGGCTGTAGCGCACAGCGGAGAGTGTTTTGCCAATGCCGGGTGGTCCATAGCACAGTCCGATGTAGCGGAAATGACGACATGCATCGCAGAACTCAACAAATCATTATATGTCATAGAGTGGGTTGCGGTGGGTATATATACCCACCGCAACACCAAGGAATACCGTTGCTCTTGGAGATAAGAAAGCTATTATGAGGCACTTCTATTAAACGTCCGTCTAAATTAGCTATGGTTGGCATTGGTATATATACCAATGCCAATAGGTTATTTTTCTGGGTTGCGTAAATATGGACAGCAGAGCACGCTAAGCCACAGCAAGTATTGAAAACAAATCACTTATCGTGCTGCTCCAAACCGTATCCGCTTACGGCATTGTCGCCCTTTGTATGTTGGCCTTAACCTAGCGAAGGCTGAAAAAGCGGCAAGGTAGGGATTCACGCGGCGGGTTTCGGCTGAGCGCCCAGGTGGATGTCCCAGATTCGCTTGTAGGCTCAGAGCTTGATTTGCCGCAGGTTCAGCCCTTCTTCCATAAGACTGGCTATTATTGTCCAATCCCCGCGAAAGTAAAATCGGCCAGGCTCGTGTTTCGAAACGATCTCCGAGTTGAGTTGCCGCTAGTTGGGGGGCTACTACTAGGCGTAGGTTCGGGATACGTGTAAAAAATGGTCTGCCTCAACCAGCACTAACGTACGATAAGGTCCGTTTTCTGAGGGGACCCCAGATTGTCCTGCAAAGACTTCTGAACGCCACTAATACTGTCGCCCGAGACGGTCGTGGCCTTGCCGGAAGTGCTGCTGCGCCCCGCCGTCGAGATGGAGGATAGGGCGCAGCTCATGGAGTTAGTTCTTCGGTGTTGTTGTAGGGGCGCCGGAGCTGCAGGCTAACGGTTGAATGGATTTTTGTTTTGACCGAATTTGCGCCGAGCTTGTCTAGCCGTTCCTGTAATCTCTCCGGTCTCAGCATTACCAGCCAGCTTACTGTATTTTGTGGCGCTAGCCATAATAGCTTGATCGCGTATATGCAAAAGATCCTCAGCAATTGCGATATCTTCTGTATAACCGTAGATACCACAGAATCGATAACCAAGGGATCCCATCGCGGCACTGAATTGTTGTGCAAAACTTTGACTACCAAATCCGGAGCCACATGTGATAATCCGTATCGATCCGAAGAAAGTTTTGGATAAACCGCGCTCCTGAAGCTGAAGCGCCAAATCCACAGGAGTCAGAGAGGGTTGGCCGGTTTCGTCATTTGCGCTGATACGTGACGATCCAGACTCCCCGTGGCCTGTAATGTAGATATGGGTTCCAGCACCGGCACCTGATAAATTTTGAGGAGAGTCTCGGTATAGGACCCGAATGTTTCGTTCTTCGAAACTTTTGACTAATCCGATATTAAACTTCCACCATCTGGGTCGTTTTCCTGTATTTGCTCTAAGCTTCTGACCAGATCTGCCAAATTCTTCCCCCACGAGATCCTGATTAAATGGAATGTAAAAGATAGCCATATTTCTCCGAAAAATCCGTGTGCGGACTAGAAACTACGCTTCTGTATTAAGTCCGCGATCCTTGTTTTATTCTATGTGAGGGGGAAAAAAAACTGCTTTATTTTTGAACCGACTCTAACTAGTTTCTGTCGCAAAACCCGGTTTTTCAGCAGGTAACATGATCCCCGAGATGGGATTGTAGGGTGGCAAGCCAGAGTTTGAACGTGTCGGGAGAAGTACAGGAGCTGGCATAGACCCTGGAGAGGGGCAAGAAGGCATGGGTAGGCATTGGTAGGAAGATGTAAAGATACGTCGTCGCCGGGGGGGCAAGTCTGGAGAGAGCAGGTGGTGCTCAGGCTCGACGGCGCGTGTGGGACGGTTGCTCCAGGAGCAAGGTGGCGATCCGCATCAGATTGTTGGTGAGTACCGCGGCCCCGACCAATAACTCGAAGCGTTCCCGACCGCGGGCTAAGCAACGTTTCATGCCGCGACTGCGGAACAGGACGGAGACGCGCCCCTCGATGCCTGTGTCGGTTTTCCTTTACCTGTAGAAATTAGCTAGTGGAGGCGCAGTTCTATTCCTTTACCTGTAGAAATTCTCTTACCAGTAGAATTGTGGGCATCAATTAAAGAGCGCAGTTGGCGCGGCAATTGCAGTGCAAAGCGCTCGCTACGACGTCTCTGAAGGCTCTAAAACGCATGCGCAATTGTTCTACAGGTAAAGGCATTTTTCTACAGGCTACGGAACATTTCTACAGGATTAGGAATAGCCTAAGTCCTTTGTCCTCAGCAAATCGATTCTACAGCTAAAGGAAAACCGACAAGCGTGAAACTGGCAGCCCGCGACCTCGCGTTCCAGCCAACTCCCGATCCCCTCATCCCGAGGCTCTATGCAAGAAGTCCATCAGAACCGCACCTAAATTAATAGTGACACTCTTGAGCCCGAACCTCACCGATACACGCTCCGAGTTGTGGGTAATTGAAAGCTTCACTCGGGGGTACAGAACTCGGCCTGATACTGCCAGTGGGAACGGAACCCGATGAACCGTGCTGTCAGTTCGCGTTGGTGCTTTACTCCCGGTCAATGCAACAGAGCCCTCCTTGGGCCTGATCAGGGAAATAAATCTAAACTTTAGGGGTTATTACATAAAGAGACCGTTCGGCTCTAGCTAGACAAGCCGGAAATAAATATTCCAATTAAGGACAAGTCAAAAATGTCAACTTTAGCTTCCCAACGCATAGATGACCCCCGCCCCCAACGCAACAAGCTTCCAATATTTGGGCTTCGCTCCCTCGTTTTCTTGCTGGTTATCGGTCATACGCCATTGTCCGCTCGTTCTATTTTGGCGTAAAGTATTGATTCCATTCAACCCATCAGAATCCTCCCCGTGAAAGTTCGAGGTCAGTCGCAAGATGGATGAACCACAAAGCCAGAATCCCGCAAGCCAGGGAGCCGATCCCAATTCCCCAATAGTCGAACCATCGACCCCTTTTCAGGCCAACCACAAAGACACACCCAAAGACGCATCCACTGGTGAGAACGAAGCCAATAATGTAGTAAACGCACCTAAGAAAACCAGATGGAATGAGATTCGCAATGCTGGTGTAGATAGGCAGATAGAACTCGTGTTGGCGTTCGCTATAACCTTTTTCTCTGCTGCCCAATGGCTCACGTCCTGCAACAACAATCGAAGCACCTCCAATCAGGTCGACAAAATTATCAAATCTGCCGATTTGATCGGCATTGCTGCCGGTACAGGTCGGCGCTCCTGGCGAACCGTCTATCCTCTTCCACCATCAACCTCCGGCTTTCGCCGCTCCGCAAGCTGGCCCGGGAGATGGCCGACAACCAGATGCTCGACCCGGCGACGGCGGCGGCGATCGAACGGGTTCCGGGAGTGGAAAGGCGAGGAACGCGGGTAGGGAACTGGCTGATGAAGGACCAGGCGAACGCTCTGCTGAATGCGCCGGACCCGCAGACCCTGACCGGCCAGCGCGACCGGGCCATCCTGGCCGTGCTCCTCGGCTGCGGCCTGCGCCGCGCGGAGCTCCTCCGCATCAACGTCGAAAATCTTCAGCAGCGCGAGGGACGGTGGGTGCTGCCGGACATGACCGGTAAGGGGAAGCGGATACGGACCGTGACCGTGCCGGCGGGGGTCAAGGCCCGGATCGACGCTTGGCTGAGCGCTGCCGGGATTACTACCGGCCGCATCTTCCGGCCCGTGAACAAGGGCGATGTCATCGTCGGAACCGAGATCAGGGACGAAAAGGCAGTCTGGCGCCTGGTGATGCGTTACGCCAAGGCCACCGATCTGGGCAAGCTCGCGCCTCACGACCTGCGCCGGACCTGGGTGTTTTTGACTAAAACCGCGAAAAGTCAATTTTGGCTGCTTGCCCGGTGATTCAGCCCTGCCTGCTCTGCATCTGCGCTGTCCGCATTCCAATGCGGCCAAGCGACTGACCATCTGATTGAGATCGACGATGTCGCCAGCGTCGCGGAACGTGTATGCACCCGTAAAAGCTAACATGCTTCCAACTCACCGGGCTGATCGGCTTGATTCGGTCGGCCAGGCCTGCAATCCGCCTTGCTCTCCGCATAGTCCAGGAGTCGCGATAGGAGCGCATCAACTGGGGTGAACATCCGTTCTAGTCTCGCGCAGCGCCTCCATAGCAGAAAATATGTTCTTCTTATAAGCCCCAAAAATCTACGATTAAACCCAAAATTGACTTTTCGCGGGTTTAGTCAAAAACACCCAGTATCGTGGAGCGGTTTAGCGCAATCCGTTTTTAGCGGACCGGCGCGCCATTCAGAATCCACCCGTTCCCAATGCGCCTCTGCGCCGCGCCGCTCCGCGCCGCTAAAAACGCTCTGCCATATGAGGCGCAGCTCTCCCCGGAGACCGGAGTCCCCGTTTTAAAGCGTCAGAGCTTTAGCGGGTCATTTTCCGGAAATGAATCTTATAGTTAGTAACCGGGAATAGAGTGCGCTGCTCGGTGTTTTATTAGGTGCCTTGCAGCCAAGTTAGATAGCCAAATTGGCGATGGCCAATCTGTTCGACAAAGGACTTTGATGCAGTACAAGACATTAGGAAATACCGGCTTACTTGTCTCGAAGATATGTTTGGGAACCATGACGTTTTCTGACTGCGCCGATTTCTGGAAGTACGTTGGGACGGTCGATCAGACCGGAGCGGACGCGATGATTAAGGCCTCAGTTGAGGCTGGGGTGAATTTCATCGATACCGCCAATGCATACGCCTTTGGGCAGTCGGAAACTACCTTGGGGCAGTCGCTGAAGAATCTGTCGATTGCTCGAAAAGACCTGGTGATTGCAACAAAGTTCTCCAGTCGGATTGGTAGGGGACGAAACGACGTCGGGGCCTCGCGGGGACACATCCTGGACGCTGTCGATGCCAGTCTGCGGAGGCTGCAGACAGACTATATCGATCTCTATCAGCTCCACGGCACCGATCTGGTGACGCCTATCGAGGAGACGCTTCGCGCACTGGATACCTTGGTAAATCAGGGAAAGGTTAGGTATATCGGAGTGTCCAATATGCACGCGTGGCGCATCATGCAGGCGCGTGGCACCTCAGAGTTGAAGAACTTGGCAACGTTCGACACGTTACAAGCTTATTACTCGATCGTTAGTCGTGAATTGGAGCGAGAGATTGTGCCGATGTTGGAGAACCAAAAAATGGGACTACTTGTGTTTAGCCCGCTGGCTGGGGGGCTGCTCTCAGGTAAGTTCACCAGAGAAAGCCAGAAGCCCGAGGATTCTCGTCGATCACTCTTTGATTTCCCTCTGGTTGATAAAGAGCGGACATGGAAGATTTTAGATGTTGTGAATCTGATTGCGAAATCGCGAGGTGTCTCAGCTGCCACGATCTCTCTTGCATGGCTTCTGGCAAGGCCAGCCGTAACTTCGGTGATTATCGGGGCCAAACGGATGGAACAGTTGGATGAAAACCTGGCCGCCGTCGAGTTCTTGCTCACTGTCGATGAGATAAAGCAGTTGGACGAGGTCAGTACAATTTCATCGGAATATCCCGAGTGGATGGTGTCTTTCGGCAATCGTAGCCGGCTCGAGGATGTCCCCCTGTTCTAGCGAGCTTGCAAGGCTGGAGGATGCTGGCCGACTGGATTTCGCTGGTCGGTCAGTATCGATCCTGGCCCAGGAGAGTGGTGGCCCCAACGGCTACTCGCATCGCAGGCTTTCAGCGGTGGCGCAGCATGGGCCGGTTTGTCATGAAGGGACAGAAGGCTATTTACATCTTGGCCCCGATCATCCGCCGCGGAGTCGAACAGACAGAAGGGAAGTCTACGACCGAAGGCGAACGCGTTAGCCGCATCGCCGGATTCCGAGCCGCGACCGTGTTTGACGTTGCCCAGACCGACGGCGAGCCCCTACCAGAAGCCCCCGAGCATAACGCCACAGAAGGCGGTGACGACTTGCTTCCGAAGCTGGAGGCAGCAACACGCGCCTTTGGAATTGAGCTGGTCTATCAGGCTATCCCCGGACGCGCAGAAGGCTACAGCAAGGGCGGCTTTATCGCCGTCGAGCAGTCCCAACCCATTGCAGCGAAATGCGGAACGCTGGCCCATGAACTCGCTCATGAACTCCTGCACTGGAACGGGGAAGAGAAGGGAACAAAGCAGCAGAGAGAGCTAGAGGCCGAGGCGACCGCCTACGTCGTGCTGAATCACTTCGGCGTGCAGTCAGGCAGCCGCTTCTATCTGACCGGATACGGCATCACCGGCGAAATGTTGCAGGCTTCCATGCAGATCATCGCGGCGACAGCCCGCCGCATCATCGAGAAGATCGAGGGAGCCAACGAAGCGCAAGAGGAGGCCGGGGAAGACTCGGCCTTCCCCTTAACCGCTTAGATTCCACATCGACGTGACCGCGCGGGAACACGGCCACACTTCGAGGCGAACGAACCAAACCGCACAGGAGAGAAGACACATGAAGACGCTTACAGGATGGCGCGAGAGCGGCAAGCAGCTAACCCCGTACCTCAATACGGGCGATGAGGTTGAGGAGGCTTTCGCAGATTGGGCGCTCAACATTATGACCCCGGCCTACTGGAGACCCGACCTCATTCAGATCGGAGAGCCACACTCCCACGTGGACGGACGAGCGACATTCGCCACCTTCCACCGCCAAGGTCGGACGTGGTATTTCGCGGGTCATTGTCACTGGGGCAAGATCGCGGAACCGCACCTGCTTCCCTCAGCCTGATTCGAGCCGGAGGACGGGGCAGGGGATCGCCCCCCCCGCCCCGTCCTGGTCCTTACGCCAGGCCCCATAGATCAGCGCGGGAACGCTGATTCGTGACACACGACCAAAGCCCCACAGGAGAAAACACCATGCCACACATCGCAGAGCTTCGCAGACGCTTGGACCTGTCTCACCCACGGTAAGGATTCGTGTTGGATTGTCACACTGGGTTCGACTTGCTTTAGAATGTCTGGAATCCGGGATACGGCGTATCCGCAGATAAAGAGTGCTCCGTCCGCCAGGGAGTTGGCCGATGTATACACGCCGAACTTCGTGGAGTTGGTGTGGGCGGAGAAGCGGACCAGAGAATCAGCGCCGCGCGTGGGTCTTCTGGCATTGCTCAAGACCTTTCAGCATCTCGGGCACTTCGTATCGCTGCCGGAAGTCCCTCGTCCCATACTCGAACATGTGGCACAGTGCGCTGGCTACGGTTCAATCCCCGAAGATTTGTTCCGTTACGGTGCCAGTTCGGCCCGTCGCCGGCACATGCTCCTGATTCGCGATTACGCCGGGGTCAAGGCCTGGGGCGACGAGGGTCAGCAGGCGATGGAGCGCGCGAGCCAGGATGCCGCGCGGACTCTGGAAGATCTCCCCGACATCATCAATGTGGCGCTGGAGCATTTGGTCCGGCAACGGCTCGAGCTTCCGGCGTTCTCCGCTCTCCATCGTGCCGCGCCGCACGCTCGGGCCGTGGCCAATCGAGAGTACCAATCGCTGGTTTGCGATCAGCTCGATGCGGCGGCGCGAGAACGGCTGACTAACATGCTGACCCGAGTCGAAGACGAGACCAAGAGTCCGTGGCACCGGCTGAAGGGGGAACCAAAGCAGCCGACGACTCAGAATAACCGCGAGTTTCTCGACCATCTGGCCTGGTTGAAGGAGCAGGCAATCGGCCCGGGCATCTTTCGAGAGATTCCAGATGTGAAACTGAAGCAATTTGCGGCTGAGGCCCGTTCGTTTGACGTTACATCGATGAACGATTTGACGGAAACAAAGCGTCTTACCCTCGCTGCGACACTTGTATTTGCTCAGATGGGCCTGGCATTGGACGACGTCGGGGACATGTATGTGCGACTCGTCGCGGTGAAAGGATAACCCGCACGGGCCAGGTCGCTGTGTGACAATCTAACACGAATCCTTACCGTGGGTGAAGTCTGCACAGGAAGAGTCAGGATGAAAGAACAGTCAAAACGGCGGACCTGAAACCTGATGTTGCAAATGGCCCTCCAAGGCCGAGAAACTTATCAGGACAGGAACGCGGCGTATCTCATCATGGCCAGGAGATCATCTCCACAAAAAGGCCGGATACATTGACGCAGACTTTCTCATCCCTCAACTTTTCCCTTGCAGTCAGACGGCGGACCATACATTGCAACAGGGCCCTCGAACTCCTCCGTGCGGAGGTTCCCGCCTCCAGCATCCTTAGAGTTCTCTATTGTCCAGTTTCTGACGAGATCCCAGGAATAATTTGGAATGTAGAGTGTCTTATAGTGCATAGCTGATTTGAATCAGATAATCAGCTATGCCGCTTAGTAAAAAGGAGGGATTATAAAAATCTTTTTTAGAAGTATTCCCGCAGCGTTATTTTCTTTAGTTTTTCTTGCGGGATCAATGATTCAAGCGCAGGATCAGCAAAACGAAGCCGTCCCTTTGTTGTCTAAATCTGTCAAGAACCGTGGCATTCCGACGGGTCCACCACGAGAACGAGAGACTCTGGAGCCAGACGCCTTCAGCGCGCAGCTTGCTAAAGATGCTCCAGGTGAGTTGGCACTTACCGGGACGCCAAAATGTAAGGTCGAAATCTATTCATTGGGTTATCACACCATTGGCGGCCATGGAGAGCCAACAACCGCAACGACGGGTGTCATGATTCCGTCAGGTAGTGCAGACGGTTGTCGCGGCCCTCTTCCGGTGGTGTTGTACGCACACGGAACATCTGTGGACAAAAATTACGATCTGGCCAACTTGAACGGCGACATCAATCAGCAAAATGAAGGTTTGGACGCTGCGGCTTTTTACGCTGCCCAGGGTTTTATCGTCGTGGTGCCTAACTATGCAGGTTATGCGGGTTCCACCTTATCGTATGCGCCTTTTCTGAATGCAGATCAACAAGCGGCAGATATGATCGATGCGCTACGTGCTGCGCGAAGTACCTTTCTTCCAATCTTCCTCAATGCATTTGGGGGCAAGTTGTTTGTGACGGGCTACTCCCAGGGTGGTTTTGTCGCTATGGCCACGCAACGAGCAATGCAGGAAAATCCCGTCGAATTCAGGCCAACGGCAATTGCCACGGGTAGCGGACCATATGCTTTGTCCTTACTTGTAGATAAGGAGATCGCAGGTGCGCCAAGTACGCTCGCACCTTTACTCTTTAACTTGATTTCTACGAGTTATCAAAAATCCTATGGAAATGTCTATGCTCAGCCGAGCGATCTATTCGCACCCGTGTATGCAGCTAATGCGGAAGGATTGTTGCCTGGGACTGTGCCACAGAACACGCTCTTCGCAGAGAATATTTTGCCGGAGCGGGCCCTGTTTCAGACCGGTTCTTTACCTCCGCCTAATGTCTCGAATCCGGATACCGCTATCGTTACTGAGGCAGGATTTGCTCCGACGAACTTCTACATGAATACAGCTTACCGAGATGCTGCAAACGCCGATATTTCAGCGCATCCGTGCAACGATGCAAAAACAGGTGCCTTGCTCAGTTCGTGTGCTCCGACGAATGGGCTAAGAATAGATGGAGTCCGTAATGACTTGCGCACCTTTATCCCGAAGATGCCTCTCCAGATGTGCGGCGCGCACTCAGATACCCTTGTATATTTCTTCAATACGCAAGTTGCTGAGCAGTACTTCGCCTCTCATGGGGTGCCTCCAGGGCGCGTTTCGGTAATCGATCTTGATCCCGGTGTTGCCGGTCCCCATGGGCCATTTGCATCTCTACAGCAAGGATTTTTGGACGCAAAGTCCCAGGATATAGCTGCGGCTGGAAATACACCTGCTGGAGCGCTTCAGGTCGCCAGTGACATCCATACGCTAGCTGCACCCTTCTGCATCGTTGCTGCCCGGCATTTTTTCCAAAGCTTCCAATAAGGGGTAGACCCAACATTGACACTAGTGGCGAATTCACTTTATGCGGAACTGGAGAGCTGCGAAGTGGGAGCAGCGAGTCTGGGCAATGGGGGTTCCGTTCGCCCATGTCGGTTTTCCTTTACCTGTAGAAATTAGGTAGTGGAGGCGCAGTTCTATTCCTTTACCTGTAGAAATTCTCTTACCAGTAGAATTGTGGGCATCAATTAAAGAGCGCAGTTGGCGCGGCAATTGCAGTGCAAAGCGCTCCCTAGGACGTCTCTGAAGGCTCTAAAACGCATGCGCAATTGTTCTACAGGTAAAGGCATTTTTCTACAGGCTACGGAACATTTCTACAGGTTTAGGAATAGCCTAAGTCCTTTGTCATTAGCAAATCGATTCTACAGCTAAAGGAAAACCGACACCGTAGAAGCGAGTCAGGCCACGTTGCGATTGTTCGATGCGATGCGTCCAGAATCCATAGACTTTAACATCCAAGGGAGAAGGTTTTTTATAGGGTACAAATCTGATCTCGGTTCAAAACCACCATTCACCTGTCACCTACAGGATGGAATGGAGAACGCATTTGTGAATGTTAAGTGCGACGGATTCTGACCAAGGTAAATCCTCACGGTCGCGAACTACCTGGACAATCGGAGGGATAATGTGAAGGAAAGAAAATCGCCATGATCTGTGTCGAAGGAGAGGATCGCGCCCCGCCTCAGAAGCAGGAATCAGCTATCAGAGTGCCGGAGCGGGGCGCAGGAGCGAAGGTATTGCACGACACTAGCACGGAGCCATGCGGCTTGCATTGGTAATTCGTGTGGATCTAGACCCTGCCGTGCTGCCGCATTGGCCATGTATATCCCCCCTGCCTCGTAGTAGCAAGCGAATTGCTAACAAGGATTCTAAGTCGTTCAAGCAAATACTCAAGGTAACCAGGCGCTCTTCTCAGTCTTTCGTTCGGAATGATGCGTTTAGGGGGTGGGTGGAAAAGGTGCTGCAGGCTGTTCGGGCGTGGGGTAGAATTCCGGTCTAACCCAGGGAGCATGAAATATCGGCTTGAGCCGAGACGGTTCCGTCTTGCTGTTGCGTGTGCCGGACGGTGGCAGGCATTCCCTTTGCAGAGGAGTTGATCGATGAGCACATATGGCAGAGATGCAGCGGTGGCGAAGGAGATTCGCTTCAGCATTGTGATGTACGGCGGGGTTTCGCTGGCGATCTACATGAACGGCGTGACGCAGGAGCTGTTTCACATGGTGAGGGCGACGGCGCGGGATTCCTGGGACTACAAGCCAGATATGAAGTTCCGGTTCAAGGATGAAAGCGATCCGGAAGATGACACTAGGCCGGTGCTGAAGAGCACTGAGAGGTTTTACCGGAAGCTGGCAAGCCTGCTGAATGACGATGGCGTGGATGATGTGCGGTTCATCATCGATGTTATCTCGGGGACGTCGGCGGGTGGGATCAACGGGATCTTTCTGGCGAAGGCCTTGAGCGATGACCGGCTGAGCTTCGATCTGCTGAAAACGCTGTGGATCAACGAGGGCGCGATTGAGAACTTGCTGAACGATCGGCAGACACAGAAGGGCGTGGGTCTTCCGGTGGATAACTCGCCGAAGTCGCTTTTGTGCAGTGACCGAATGTATATCAAGCTGCTGACGGCGCTGACGGGCATGCTGAGTGCGGAGGCGGCGCAGCAGGGTAAGCCGAATGCTCTGGTGCGCGAGATCGATCTGTTTGCGACTTCGACGGACATCAACGGGAGAGTGCAGCCGCTGCGGCTGGCGGACATGCTGGTGTGGGAGAGGAAGTTCAGGACGGACTTTCACTTCATCGCAGCGACCAGTGCGATGACTTCGCGACGGAGAACAATCCGTTTCTTGCGTTTGTGGCGCGGTGTACATCGTCGTTTCCGTTTGCCTTTGAGCCGATGCGTTTGTCGAAGCTGAAGGAGTTGCGGGACACGCCGGCGTGGCCGAAGGACGCGGCTGAGGCGACGGACGAGAACCTGCAGGACTGGCAGGAGAAATTTTTTGACAACACAGTGCAGGTGAACACGGGGAGTAACCTGACCCGTCCATTTGGAGATGGCGGATATCTAAACAACGCTCCATTTTCTTACGTGGTGAAGATGTTGGGGCGGCATAGCTCGAGCTTTCCGACGGACCGGAAGCTGCTTTACGTGGAACCATCGCCAAAGCACCCAGAGCTGGATCCGCGGGGCGAGAAGGGGCAGAGTGTTCCGAATGCGGTGGTCAACTCGTACGACGCACTGATCAAGCTGCCGGGGGAACAGCCCATTCGCGAGGACCTGCAGCGAGTGATCGAGCGGAACCGGACCGTGCGGAAGGTCCAAGAGCTATCGGCGCTGGTGACGACTCGTGCGATGCAGTTGGGACAGGGGAACGGCCAGGCAGAGGGGGCGGCGGCTACGGCTACGGCCCTGGATACGGACTGCATTGGAAACTTTAGCTACCTGGTGCTCCGGGTATATGCGACAACGGATGATTTGTCGAAGGTGATATCGGAGTGGCTTGGACTTCCGAGCACGTCGAGTTTGTACTACGGCCTGCGGTGCGTGGTGCGGGCATGGCGTGAGACGCAGTACCGGCATGATGCAGAGGGGAGGCCGATCGGCGACCTGGTCGACCGGTACATGAGCTACGTGAATGAGTATGACCTTGATTACGAGAAGCGGAAATTCCGTTTTCAAAGGCAGCAGATCAACATGTTTTATTGCTTCGATCAACCTGCGCAGGAGAAGTTGAAGCGTGGGTTCGGGTTATTGGCGGACGGGTACACGGGCGAGTACCGGGCGGATTTTCGCAAGACGCTGATGCTGTTGAAGCAACCGTTCGATGACGGGGCGAAGGTAATCAGCGATGCGGCGAGGTGGATTCGGCCGTGCTTCGATACGACAAAACTGGATGCAATTCATGACGCCGACTTGATACAGGCGGTGACGGCGTTGCAAGACAGCGTAAATGCGTTGAAGGCGGCGGTGAAGGCCTTCAAGGACAACAATGTAGCGGAAAAGTTGATGCAGCTGACGAGGGGAGCGGCTCCGAAGGCGAGATCGGTTCCGGAATTTGTGCTTGGCATCGAGGCTATCGCGGGAGGGGGCGACACAAACGCTCCAGAGGGATCGTTGGCGGGGGGCAAGAGCTTCGAGTCGCTGCCTGCGGACAACGACGAGAGCTACAACGAGCGGGCGGCGATTGTGCTCGAGTATCCGCCCCTGAGGGGTGCGATCGCGAGGACGGCAGAGGCGCTGAGAGGTGTGATCCGGGTTGGGAGATCGCGAGCGAACGCGGCGGCCGATGCGGAGTGGCAGGAGATTACGGGACGACTTCAGCCGGTACAGGGCGCGAGGGACGCGCAGTTGGTTGCGGCGTTCTATCGAGAGAACTATGAGCTGTTCGATGCGGCGGTGTTTCCGCTGCTGTACGACACGGAGGTGGGGACACCCGAGCTGATCAGTATTGTGCGGGTGAGTCCGGACGACGCGAAGTTTCTTAGCAAGGAGGGCTCGGACAAGCTTGCGGGGAATAGTTTGGGCCACTTTGGTGCGTTCCTGGACCGGTCGTTCCGGACCAACGATATTTTGTGGGGCCGGCTGGACGGGGCGGAACGCATAGTGCGATCGCTGATCTCGCCGGAGCAGAAGGCCCAGGGGGACGCACTAATTGCCGAGATGCAGAGCCGGATTATCGAGGAGTTCCTGGAGGAGCGGCAGAGTGACCTGGGGCAGGTCATCCTTGACGTCGCGAACTCGCTGAAGGATTCGACCGTGGCGGGCGATACGGGGATGAAGGCAAAGGAGATTCGCAGGTCGGTCGAGGAGACGGTGGCGAAGGGTCCGGCACAGCTCTATAAGGACGCGATCCTCGGGTATCTGTCGGTGGACAAGATCAAGGAGTATCTGCAGGCCGGGGTGACGAGCCGGGAGCCGGACCGGAAGACGACGCTGGAATCGATGACGCGGACGATCCGCATCGTCGGGGGGATGCTGGAGGGCTTGAGCAAGGAGACGGAGGCTGCGGGAGGCTTTTTGATCCGTGTGGCGACGGCGTTGTGGTGGCTGGTGGAGGCGGCGGTTCCGAGCGGGCTGCAGGGACACTTCTTCCGCAAGTTTTTTGCCATGGCATTCTGGCTGGAGATTGTGATGGTGATTGGCGGCACGATCTTCAGTCAACCGGTACAGGCAGTTGGCCTGAAGCTGCTGGCGTTCACGGCTTTGTTGTGGCTGGTGAAGGACGCCTTCTACCGATATCTAATGTGGGGCAGGAAGGGACTACGGGGGACGGTGGCGCTGGTGGTGTTTTTGGTTGCGGTCCTCGCCGCGGTAATGGTGATCACGCCAGAAAAGATTACAGAGAGCCTGAAACTGCACTGGCATCATTTCTGGATGTGGTTTCTGGGATGATCTGGATGTGGTGTGACCCCGCCAAATAAGATACTAAGCCATTCCTACCAATTACGGCTTCAACGCAAAGCGACCATTGATCTATTCTGCTCGCGGTTAAGGTGGGCAGAATAGTGGCCAGTAGCGCAACGAGGACTAGTAGGAGCGTAGCAACACCAAAGGCAGCCGGATCGTGAGGACGCACTCCGAAGAACAGATTTGAGATCAGCATTATCTTCGCTAATTCGTGTTCGGCACTTTGGATCAAATCGTTGCTACACGCCGTGAGGTTCTGTTACGCTGCTCCTCAGCCATCCCACGAATTATGACAACCGCTATTCTGAGGAATAAACTATGCTTAAAGCTCCCAATACAAGGCAACTCATCACATTAATCGTAGGATTGGCAGCATGGGCAGCCTCCCAATATCTCCCAAGTTTTCCGACCACCGGCGCGTGGTATAGCTTTCAGTTTGCTTTCCCGTTAGGCATAGGTATAACCCTGGGATGGTGGAATAAGGGAGGTCCAATAGGTCCACTCATCTTGCTTGCGGCCGTGTTAGGCATGGCGAATTTTGCATTTCAAGCAATCGTGAACGGGCCCTTAGATCTGCGGGGCTGGTCCTTTGTTGCCGCCTTCACTATGGACTGCTTTTTCTCTGCTTTTGTCTTGAATCAAAGTCGGACAGTGGTGCTACTCACCAATCAAGTTGCCGAGTTGAATTCTTCAATCACACCCCAGGTTGCAGATGTCGCGCCATCCTTCGAGGGCCCGAAGTGGACCGACACTCTAGTAAAGCTAACGCCAGCAATAGCTGCAATAGTGGGGCTGATGACTGCACTTTTGAATGCCGTTGTTCACAAAAAATAGTCACTGTGAAGCTTGTAGCTTGGGTCGTAATGTGGCGTAAGTCTTTGGGTGTAGCTTTGATCGATATTTGGCGTAAAGTTTCAGAATTATTTGGCGTAGTCTGTGTCATCCGGGACCGATGACGAGACTGTCCCTCGCCGCTTCGACAACCGCGGTCGACACAAGGTGCAGGTCGTTCACGCTGAGAACGCGCTCGATTTGAGTAAGAAGGCGAGCCAGGAGCCTGAAATTACCTCCCGTCATCCGAATCAGGCTTGCGATTACTTCTGGGAGGAGTTGTTCGTCTGGGAGGTTGACGCCGACCGGTGCCCATTTGCTTTCAAGCAATTTTTGGACCTGCTCTGCGTCGAGAGGACGATGCGGCCTCCGTAGCTCATGCCAAGCGCCGGGGCGATGCTCTCCTTGAACTCAAGCTCGATATGGATGTGCTTGATGCAGCGTTGTGTTCGTTAGGCGTTTTTTCACGATCGCCCAAACATGGATCAACACGCCACAGCCGGCGTCGGCTTTTGACCATTCCGGAACTTGTAGATGTTACGGGTCCCCCTCGACACTTTCGTGAGGTCATGATTCTCTACTTGGAGACTTATTCAGCTCGCGTCAGTGATCGTTACACAACCCGCAGGGGGAAGTCGGTCGCCATCGCTCATTTCTGGCGCTTCCTGGAAGAGAAGCATCCGGAAGTGAAAACTTCCGCGCAAGTGCTTCCTGTTCATCTGCGCGAGTATATTCCCCATGCGATGGCGCACGCCCTCGCCGTGCAGCGGGGAGCCAGTGCCGGAGAAGAGGTTCGCGAAACTGCGCATTCCTGGCTAACTGACATCCGCACCTTCTTTAGCGACATCTGCGCTTGGGCGACGGAACCCGATTCGCCGTTCCGCCGCTTTGCTCCGCGCACTATCCCTCTCACCAGACATGCGTTGCTTGGACTCGGATTCGAGAAGGCGCGTGAGCGTACGCGCGCCCGGATTACTGCCAAGGTCCTGGATCTTGAACGCGAGATGCCCAGTATCCGTTCCTTTGCTCTCGCGCACGTGGAGTAACGCAATCGCAAAACGCCGTAAATTTACATGATCCAGCTAAATCGTGGTCAGAAGAGACGGAGAGATTCTGGGATTGGGCATTGCTCGAACTCCTCGTTCAGAGTGGGCTACGCATTGAAGAAGCCTCAGACCTCACCACTCTCGACATCCTCAGAAGGAAAATGCCCGATGGGAGCCTCTACTATCTATTGCACGTGAAGCCTTCGAAGTTTGATCGTGCAAGGGTGATTCCGATCGGGGACGGCTTGGGCCGTGTCATTGCGGAGATCATTCGTCACGTGAAGCGCTTTCATGGAACTGATCACGTGCCCGTTTGCGATCATTGGAATCTGGCACAGAAGGTTCCACGTCCACCGGCACCATATCTCATTCAGGCGATCCGTCACCCCAGCCCGCCCGGCTTGCAAACGATTCGGTCACGCATCCGGGCGATCTCCGTTGCCGCAGGCGCACGCCAGTCCGATGGCTCACCCCTGATTCTGCTGCCACATGATTGCCGGCGTGTCTTCGCCTCCGAACACTTGAACAACAACACTCCAGTCCACGTGATTCAGGCCCTCCTCGGACATGCCTCGATCAACACCGTCATGATCTACGCCAAGTTGTACCCCAGTCAGCTTATTGAGGAGTATCGCAAGACTGTCCGCGGCCTTTACAACGCACACTATGGCGCGGATGGTCTCAAGAACACACACCGCCGAGGAATGGACATCGTTCGCCGCTAACTGCAACTTGCGAGACATGGGCACACATCTCTGCGCGCTTCCCACAGGCGAACATTGTCCCAGAGGATTGGTGTGCCTGGGCTGCACGCACGCGCAACCGAAGAAGAGTGCAGTGCCAGTTTTCAAGCGTATGTTCGCCAGTCATCAGCGGAGCCTCGAGGCTGCCATGATGCACAACGAACCTGCCGGCCAGATCGCTGCCCGCGAATTGGAACTGGTTCGTATCAAGGGAGCATTGCAGAGAGCAGAGGAGCTGAGCGCCGATGTGGAATCCGCAATTGAACAGCATATATGAGGGTAAATAATATATGAGGGTAAATAGCTCTGTCGCGGAATTTCTGTGTGATCGCTCGCGAAGCAGGCAACGCGATGCATGGCGCGATACGACCGGTTTGGACACCCGACAATAAACTAGAGTCACCGCAAAGGGAATAAGTCAGCCGCAGGCGTGTTATTTCAAAACAGATGGAAGATCCTAGAGTACGCACTACAAAAATAGGGTCTTCAGCGATGGAGCAACTAGGAAACCGGCTGCTGAAGGAATCTGGACCAATGACGATGAATAAAACGGAAGATCGTCTTATGGAAGATCACACAGTCAACATCAACGGAATCAATCTTCATTATCGGACTATCGGCGACGGCCCAGTACTTTTTCTTGTGCCTTCGGGTTGGGGAATAGCTTCCGGATACTTGCAGCGCGCTTTCAGCTCACTGGCCAAGCACCTTAGACTCGTCTTTATTGATACCCGAGGCAGTGGACTTTCAGGCCGTCCAGTCGACGCCGCGCACATGGGGAGTGTTGATATGGCAGACGATCTTGAGGCCCTGCGTGTGCATCTTGACCTTTCCAAAGTCAGCATTCTGGGCCATTCTAACTCTGGCGCCATTGCTCTCTCATATGCCGCTCGCTATCCTGACCGTGTGAATAAATTGGTGCTCAGCGACAGCCAGGTGCTGGGCTTGAGTGCGGCTGCTGATACCCAAAGAATCCTCCAGGATCGATCCACGGATCCCCGCTTTGAAGAGGCTGTAAGGGTCGTGTCGACATTCTTTACAGGACAAATAAACCCCGCCTCAAGTGATGATAGCCTCGAATCATTTATTGCACAGGTTCTGCCACTCTACCTTCACAGCCCGGAAAAGTCGCTGTCTCTGGCCCGCGAGCAACTGTCCGGCCCCATCTCTTCCTATGCTTTCACCTCTCAGTTTGCGGCGGACAGGGCTATTCCAACGGACCAGACCAAATCCTTAGACGCAATAAAAGCGAAGGTACTCATCATGGTAGGAAGACACGACTTTATTTGTCCTGTGGCATTATCTGAACGCCTGCACGAGGGCATCCCCGAATCTTCGTTGGTGATCTTTGAAGAAAGTGGGCACTTCCCTTGGCTGGAAGAACCAACTGCGTTCTTCGCAGAACTAGAGCGTTTTCTCTTCTCATGACGCTAGGTCCGCTCGAGACCATATCTCGCTGCATAGGTTGCCCCGCCCCGATTGGGCCTTGTAAAAATGTATCAGTACACCATGTCACCCTTGCAGGCCCTCGGAACCTAAGCGATGATGTAACTGCGTTTATGGAGCTGCACGTCAGGGGCCGGGTTGTGCAGTTCGCGAGGCAGACCCGGGCCGGGCGCAAATCACGAGATAATCTGTCGAAAACGTAGGCTGAACGAAAGCCAACGAGTGCAGGCTGATTCTGCTTGGTGATGTCCTTTTCGGCTTCCTTGTCCTTCTTCTTCCGAATCCCGATCATGGGAGCAAGAATGCGGATGCTCTTCTGCCCCTTGATGACTTTGCGGCCTAGCTGGTTCCACGCATACATCCCTGCAACGCGGGTTGCGTCCGGCTTCTGTCGTGCGATTTCGAGAATGTTCCCAAAGCTGTAGCTATGAAAACCCATTGCGGTGAGGTACGCGGTGAGTCCTTCGCTGTGGCCTGCCTCAAGCTGCTCGATGAGGAGCTTTACGTTGGCGGCAATACCTGTGCAACTCGCGGTGTCTTTGCATCTGGGCGGTGATGCTCGTGACAAAACATAATTTGCCGGAAAGCGAGCGAGAGCGCTCATTTGTGGTGACTAATCCCGTTGGCAAAAAGCGCAGCTTTGAGAAACTGTCGGATCTTGCTCAATGGGCCGCTGCCAACGCATTGGGCAAACCTGAAAGTGAGTGGTTGATGAACGGGCGCGATGTTGAATAACTGGATTTCGTGGGAGTATAGAAGCCGCTGCAAGGGTTTATCTTTATAAAACCAGAGCAAGTGGAGAGTGTGCATGATTCATCCAGGACTCGCGGCTTTAGAGAAGTGGGACACCATCGAATACGCAGCCGGCTATCGGGCACGACTAGCTGCGATACCGGATTCAGAGATCGCACATCACTGTTGGCGTTGTGGCTGGGAAGACGCCGATACGGAAGCTCTTGAATTGGATCGACACAAACGTGTCTTGGCCGATGGCCGGGAAGATGCTTACGCAGAGACATGGGGCCTGCTGTTCGATTCCGGCGGCGACGCCCGGGCGAATGGAGTTCCGTTCGATGAGGGCCGTACGCAACCCTGGAAAGAAGGCTGGATCGCCGCGGACATCAATGTTGGGCTGGCGGGCATTGAAGACTAACCCTTCGAAGTCCGGAGTACAGCGGGCGTTGCATTGCCGATGCGGACGCGAGAAGATCCTTGCGCTCGGTCTTTGCGCAACCTGCTACACCTTGAAACGGCAGGACGACGAATATTTTGGTGGGCTGCGAGAGCAGGTCCTAGAGCGAGATGGATATTGCTGCCGTGTTTGCGGAGCTTCGGGGCAACGCAAACGCTCCATCTTTGTTCATCATCGCGTACCAGGAAAATCCTTACTCCACCTTATGATTTCGCTTTGCCCTGGGTGTCATGCGAAAGTGGGTCGCAAAGGGTCGTTCTTTCACAGATGCCACCGCTTCTGCTCGAATTGTGGCGCGAACAACACCCGCTCGGCCATGAGCAAACCGCATTAGACTTCAGGGCCAGTTTCCCCGTAGCTAAGAGCGCGCCTCTTTTCAGAGAAATCGCCCCACGGGGAACCGCCTCGGCGTAGCTTGGCGAACAGTCACGCTGCCTCCTTTTCCAATCCCTCAGCCTGTATGAGTCCTGCAACACGAACCTTGATATTGTCACGCACCGCACGAACCTCACTCATGGGACGGCCTTTCGGATCGGGCAATGGCCAGTCATCCCGGCGAAGTCCCGGAACGTAGGGACATTTGTCGCCGCATCCCATGGTGATGAGCAGGCCGGCGTCATTTGCAAGCTCCTGGGTCAACTTTTGTGGTGTGGCGGCGCTGAGATCAATGCCAATCTCCTGCATGACGGCAAGAACCTCTGGATGCACTCGCAATCCTGGCTCGGTGCCGGCCGATACAGCTTCAGTTTTGGTTCTGTCGGCAAGCTGGTTGAAGAATGCAGCGGCCATCTGTGAGCGGCCGGCATTATGTACGCAGGCGAAAATTACCTTTAGCATCGTGTCTCCAAGGGTGTGAGGGGCGATCGTCACACTGCCGCCGTCGGAGCGCAGCAGGTCGGGCCACAGCAAGCCGTCTGAGCGTTCTTAACCGGCTTTACTGCATATACCTTTACGCTGGCGGCAGCTGTATTCACGTCGTATTCGGAGAAATGGGGCGGTTAGATCTTGATGCAGGCTGGTGGGCGTATCTGTCGAGCACCAAGACTCTGAGAGTACTGCTAGGCCGGAGGCTGTGTCCATCGAAGGGGAGCAGCATCCGGCTTGATTCTCGACCTTGGAATAGGCATTGAGATCAGCCCCGCTGTCCACGATCTCGACGAGCTCCAATCCTGCCGCGAGAAGCCCTGCGCGGTAGTCCTCTATGTGGATGGCTCCTGCGATGCAGCCGACGTACGCCGCCATGCTTTGAGCAACGGCTTCCGGCAACTCATGTTTCAGTGCGATATCACTTAGGGCGACCCGGCCAGCTGGCTTCAGGACGCGCGCGATCTCGCGGAAAACAGCAGGCTTGTCCGGCGCCAGATTCACGACGCAGTTCGAAATGACGCAATCGACGGAAGCATCCGGGAGCGGAATCTGGTCGATGGTGGACTGGTAGATCTCCACATTGATGTAGCCGCCCTGCTGCGCGTTCTCGCGCGAGCGCTCGATCATAGCAGTGGTCATATCGATACCGATCGCGCGACCTTCTGGCCCTACCATCTTCGACGCATCATGATGTTTCCGCCTCTGGCGAAGGTGCGATACGAAAAGCTGGGAGAGGTATTCCGCAACAAGCGC